>NZ_JAHLRC010000022.1:0-56138 GCF_018919545.1 Citrobacter sp. S46_ASV_140 | reverse complement strand
GCAACTGCGAGGAATCCACGACAATTTCGCAATTAGTCAGTAGATTCGCCGAATCACGATCGTCAACGCCTTTCAGCTTGATGATCAGATCCTGATTGTGGTGCTTCCAGCTTTCCAGCTGTACTTGCTGCCACTGACCCGCCTTCTGGATAAACCAGGGCTGATAGTCAAAAATGCTTTCGGCGTCTTCAGTGGAAGAAAACACTCTGAGCCAACCACGGATACCGTAAGAAGACCCCATTTTCCCCAAAACGATGGGTTCCACAGGAGCCTGCGCGGCGAGTTGCTTGCTCATCATGACCACCGTGACAGATTAAGCTGCTTTGTTTGCTGCTTTGATCAGCGTAGCTACGCGATCAGAAATAGTCGCGCCCTGGCCAACCCAGTGAGCGATGCGATCCAGATCCAGGCGAGTGCCTTCTTCTTTTTCGCTAGCGATTGGGTTAAAGAAGCCAACGCGCTCGATGAAGCGACCGTTGCGTGCATTACGGCTGTCGGTAACAACAACCTGGTAGAACGGACGCTTTTTAGCGCCGTGACGAGCTAAACGAATAGTAACCATAACATCCTCTTGTGTGAATAAAACACCCAGGCCCCATCGAGGAACGGAGCCCGGGTGTCATATTAAAAGCCCGAAAATTTTACTGATTTCTGGGAAAAAAGCAATCAACATGTGATGAGGCTTTATACCAGGGCGTTACCATTGCAGCCAGTTTGGCGTCGGCGTGCGCGCAGAAAGCGGAACGTACATGCAGTACGTGAGCATTTCGAGCCCACCCCGACGTCAAAAAGGTAAATTAGGTAGCCCGATATATTTATCTACCAGGGAAGCCTGGCGGCATCATACCCTTCATGCCACGCATCATCTTCGCCATACCGCCTTTCTTCATTTTCTTCATCATGCGCTGCATGTCGTCGAACTGTTTCAGAAGGCGGTTTACGTCCTGTACCTGCATACCGCAGCCGGCAGCAATACGGCGTTTACGGGAACCTTTGATGATTTCCGGCTTAGCGCGTTCTTTCATCGTCATCGAGTTGATGATGGCTTCCATACGCACCAGCACTTTATCGTCCATCTGCGATTTCACGTTGTCTGGGATCTGCCCCATGCCCGGAAGCTTGCCCATCAGGCTTGCCATGCCGCCCATGTTTTTCATCTGGTTGAGCTGCTCAAGGAAATCGTTGAGATCGAAGCCGTCGCCTTTTTTCAGCTTGCTGGCTAATTTCTCTGCCTGCGCGCGGTCAACCTTGCTTTCGATATCTTCGATCAGCGACAGCACGTCACCCATGCCGAGAATACGCGAAGCAATACGATCCGGGTGGAACGGCTCCAGCGCTTCGGTTTTCTCGCCGACGCCGAGGAATTTAATCGGCTTGCCGGTGATATGACGAATAGAGAGCGCCGCACCACCACGAGCATCACCATCAACTTTGGTCAGCACGACACCGGTTAACGGCAGCGCTTCGTTGAAGGCTTTTGCGGTATTCGCGGCATCCTGACCGGTCATGGCATCGACCACAAACAGCGTTTCAACCGGCTTGATAGAAGCGTGGACCTGTTTGATTTCGTCCATCATCGCTTCATCAACGTGCAGGCGACCAGCGGTATCCACCAGCAGCACGTCGTAGAATTTGAGTTTGGCTTCTTTCAGCGCGGCGTTAACGATATCGACCGGCTTCTGGCCGACATCCGACGGGAAGAAGTCCACACCGACCTGCTCGGCCAGCGTTTCCAGCTGTTTTATCGCCGCCGGGCGATAAACGTCCGCGGAGACCACCAGCACTTTCTTCTTGTGCTTCTCACGCAGGAATTTCCCCAGCTTACCGACGCTGGTCGTTTTACCCGCCCCCTGCAGACCAGCCATCAGCACAACGGCTGGCGGCTGTGCAGCCAGATTCAGGGTCTGGTTTTCTTCGCCCATTGCCGCAACCAGTTCGTTACGGACAATCTTGACGAACTCCTGACCCGGCGTCAGGCTTTTGTTAACTTCATGACCAACCGCTTTCTCTTTTACGCGATTGATAAACTCACGCACTACCGGCAGCGCTACGTCAGCCTCCAGCAGCGCCATGCGCACTTCGCGCAGCGTCTCTTTAACGTTGTCTTCAGTAAGGCGTCCACGGCCACTGATATTGCGCAGCGTGCGCGACAAACGATCGGTTAAATTATCAAACATTGTCTCTCGCCTGGGGTGGAAACGGTCGGTCGCGACAGCGACACATCAACAGAAATTTGTCGCAGTATAACATGAAGCCGCCTTTGTTGTTATGCAACGGTTGGAGCAGCGGTCACGTAACGCTATACTGCTTTTCTTTATCACTGGCCAACTGTCGACACCTATATGCCCGTTTTTGCTCTGCTCGCCCTTGTCGCCTACTCAGTCAGCCTCGCGCTGATTATTCCCGCTCTGCTGCAAAAAAACAGCGGCTGGCGGCGTATGGCTATTCTCTCTGCGGTCGTCGCGCTGGTAAGTCATGCTATCGCCCTGGAAGCGCGAATTCTGCCCGGCGGTGAAAGCGGACAAAACCTGAGTCTGTTGAACGTCGGCTCACTGGTTAGCCTGATGATCTGTACGGTAATGACTATCGTCGCTTCCCGCAATCGTGGCTGGCTATTGCTGCCCATTGTCTACGCCTTTGCGCTGATCAACCTGGCCTTCGCCACGTTTATGCCGAACGAGTTCATCACCCATCTCGAAGCTACGCCGGGCATGATGATTCACATCGGGCTATCGCTATTCGCTTACGCCACGCTGATTATCGCCGCACTGTATGCGCTGCAACTGGCATGGATCGACTACCAGTTGAAAAACAAAAAACTGGCCTTCAGCAATGAGATGCCGCCGCTAATGAGTATTGAGCGGAAAATGTTTCATATCACCCAAATTGGCGTGGTTCTGCTGACGCTCACCCTGTGCACAGGCCTGTTTTACATGCATAACCTGTTCAGTACCGAGAACATTGATAAAGCCGTTCTCTCTATCGTGGCATGGTTTGTCTATATCGTTCTGTTGTGGGGGCATTACCATGAAGGCTGGCGCGGACGTCGCGTCGTATGGTTTAACGTCGCAGGCGCAGGCATTCTAACGCTGGCCTATTTCGGCAGTCGTATCCTGCAGCAGTTCGTGAGTTAAATCTTTAAGGAACCCTACGTGGAACACATCTCCACCACCACGCTCATTATCACGCTTCTCATCATGGTGGTCATTTCCGCCTATTTTTCCGGTTCTGAAACCGGAATGATGACCCTGAATCGCTATCGTCTACGTCATCGGGCCAAGCAGGGGAATCGTCAGGCAAAACGCGTTGAAAAGCTACTTCGTAAGCCGGACCGCCTGATAAGCCTGGTGCTCATCGGTAATAATCTGGTGAATATTCTGGCCTCCGCGCTCGGCACCATTGTCGGTATGCGCCTGTATGGCGATGCGGGTGTCGCTATTGCCACTGGGGTACTGACGTTTGTCGTGCTGGTTTTTGCCGAAGTACTGCCCAAGACTATTGCTGCGCTGTATCCAGAAAAAGTCGCCTATCCGAGCAGTGTACTGCTGGCTCCACTGCAGATTCTGATGATGCCGTTGGTGTGGCTACTCAACACCATCACGCGGCTACTTATGCGCATGATGGGCATCAAAACGGATATCGTGGTGAGCGGTTCGCTGAGTAAAGATGAACTGCGAACGCTGGTGAATGAATCGCGCTCGCAAATTTCACGCCGTAACCAGGATATGCTGCTGTCAGTGCTGGATCTGGAAAAAGTCAGCGTCGATGACATCATGATCCCGCGTAACGAAATCATCGGCATTGATATTAACGATGACTGGAAGTCAATCGTGCGTCAGCTTTCGCACTCTCCACACGGCCGTATTGTGCTGTACCGCGACTCGCTGGACGACGCCATCAGTATGCTGCGCGTACGTGAAGCCTGGCGATTGATGGCAGAGAAAAAAGAGTTCACCAAAGAGACCATGTTACGTGCCGCCGACGAAATTTATTACGTCCCGGAAGGTACGCCTCTCAGCACCCAGCTCATTAAGTTTCAGCGAAACAAGAAGAAAGTGGGTCTGGTTGTTAATGAATATGGCGATATTCAGGGGCTGGTCACGGTCGAAGATATTCTGGAAGAGATTGTCGGCGACTTCACCACTTCAATGTCACCCACGCTTGCCGAAGAGGTAACGCCGCAGAATGATGGCTCGGTGATCATTGACGGCAGCGCCAACGTTCGTGAAATCAATAAGGCGTTTAACTGGCACCTGCCGGAAGATGACGCACGTACCGTGAATGGTATTATTCTTGAAGCGCTGGAAGAGATCCCGGTTGCTGGCACGCGTGTGCGTATTGGACAGTACGATATCGATATTCTCGACGTGCAGGACAATATGATTAAACAGGTGCAGGTATTGCCGGTCAAACCGCTACGGGAAAGCGTGTCGGACCAGTGAGAATAATTCAGGCCGGGTAGCGCGTGAGCATTACCCGGCCTGAAGGCTGATTAGCCTTTGGCTTTCGCCACAGAGACCATCGCGGCGCGGATGGTACGTCCGTTCAGCGTATAGCCTTTCTGCATTACCATCAGCACATTACCGGCAGCAACGTCGTCAGACTCTACCATTGCAATTGCCTGGTGCACGTTCGGGTCCATCGGCACATCGATATCCGCAACCACCTGTACACCAAACTTCGCCACGACATCCAGCATTGACTTACGGGTCAGCTCAATACCTTCAACCATCGCCGCCATAGCGTCATTATCTTTATCCGCCACTTCCAGAGCGCGGTCCAGGCTATCCAGCACCGGCAGCAGTTCGTTGACGAATTTTTCCAGCGCAAACTTATGCGCTTTTTCTACGTCCAGTTCGGTACGACGACGCAGGTTTTCCATTTCCGCTTTGATACGCAACACGCTGTCGCGCTCGCGAGTTTCGGCCTCAGCAAGCTGAGCTTCCAGATTCGCAATTTTTTCATCGCGCGGATCCACCTGCTCAGCAGAAGCGTCTGATTCAACCGCCTCAACTTCTTCGTGCTGATCCATGATAATTTCTTCCGGGGCTTGCCCCTCAGGCGTTTTCTGTTCTTTACTACTCATGAATTTCTCCGCGTTTTTTTCGCATTCATCTCGCTAACTTGGCTTATTATGGGGATCAGATTCAGGGATTCAAGGGAAGTACTCACATTGTCACTAATCTTCGTTACAAGGACCTCGAGAAAATGAACAAACATTTCAAGTGTATTGGCATTGTGGGGCATCCACGTCACCCCACTGCACTGACCACACATGAAATGCTCTACCGTTGGCTGTGCACCAAAGGTTATGAGGTTATCGTTGAGCAACAAATCGCCCACGAACTGCAGCTGAAAAATGTGAAAACCGGCACGCTCGCAGAAATTGGCCAACAGGCAGACCTCGCCGTGGTAGTCGGCGGCGACGGCAATATGCTGGGCGCCGCACGCACCCTGGCACGTTATGACATCAAGGTTATTGGCATTAACCGCGGCAACCTCGGTTTTTTGACCGACCTTGACCCAGACAATGCCCAGCAACAGTTAGCTGACGTGCTGGAAGGCCACTACATCAGCGAAAAGCGCTTTTTACTCGAAGCTCAGGTGTGTCAACAGGATTGCCAGAAGCGCATTAGCACTGCCATCAATGAAGTTGTGCTGCACCCCGGGAAAGTGGCGCACATGATTGAATTTGAAGTCTATATCGATGAAATTTTTGCCTTCTCCCAACGTTCAGATGGGCTGATTATCTCGACGCCGACCGGCTCTACCGCCTACTCGCTCTCTGCCGGAGGCCCAATTCTGACGCCTTCTCTGGATGCCATTACGCTGGTACCCATGTTTCCGCATACGCTTTCCGCGCGACCGCTGGTGATCAACAGTAGCAGCACCATTCGCCTGCGCTTTTCTCATCGCCGTAACGATCTGGAGATCAGCTGTGACAGCCAAATCGCCCTACCTATACAGGAAGGTGAAGACGTATTGATTCGCCGCTGTGATTATCATCTGAACCTGATACATCCAAAAGATTACAGCTATTTCAACACATTAAGCACTAAGCTTGGTTGGTCAAAAAAATTATTCTAATTTAACGCTAACCTCTTTACTGTATAAAAAACCAGTTTATACTGTATGAAATCACAGTTATGGTTTTTCATACAGGAAAACAGCTATGTTGGCACAACTGACCATCAGCAATTTTGCTATCGTTCGTGAACTTGAGATCGATTTCCAGAACGGAATGACCGTTATCACCGGTGAGACCGGTGCGGGTAAGTCCATTGCCATTGATGCTCTCGGTTTGTGTCTGGGCGGACGCGCAGACGCAGACATGGTGCGTGCAGGCGCCATGCGAGCCGACCTTTGCGCCCGTTTTGCCTTAAAAGATACCCCCGCAGCCCTGCGCTGGCTGGAAGAGAACCAGCTTGAGGAAGGCCGTGAGTGTTTGCTACGTCGCGTTATCAGCAGCGATGGCCGCTCCCGTGGGTTTATTAACGGAACCGCCGTTCCGTTATCGCAGTTGCGCGAGCTGGGCCAGTTACTTATTCAAATCCATGGCCAGCATGCGCATCAGCTCCTGACAAAATCAGAACACCAAAAATCCCTGCTTGATGGTTACGCCAATGAAGCGTCTCTGACCCAGGAAATGGCTGCGCGCTACCAACTGTGGCACCAAAGTTGTCGTGACCTGGCGCATCATCAGCAACAAAGCCTGGAACGCGCAGCCCGGGCGGAATTGTTGCAATACCAGTTAAAGGAACTGAACGAATTCAATCCGCAGCCGGGTGAGTTTGAGCAAATTGATGAAGAGTACAAGCGCCTGGCTAACAGTGGGCAATTGCTCACCACCAGCCAACAGGCGCTGGCTATCCTGGCTGATGGTGAAGACATCAATCTGCAAAGCCAACTGTACACCGCAAAACACCTGGTCACTGAACTGGCAGGCATGGACGGCAAACTTTCAGGTATTCTGGATATGCTGGAAGAGGCCACCATCCAGCTCAGCGAAGCCAGCGACGAGCTGCGCCACTATTGCGATCGTCTGGATTTAGACCCTAACCGCTTGTTCGAACTCGAACAGCGTATCTCCAGGCAAATCTCGTTGGCGCGTAAACATCATGTTGCCCCTGAAGTGCTGCCACAGTTCTATCAGTCGTTACTGGATGAACAACAGCAACTGGACGATCAGGCCGACTCGCTCGAAACCTTAACCCTGGCGGTGAACAATCACCACCTGCAGGCGCTGGAAACGGCAAAAATGCTGCACCAACAGCGTCAGCATTATGCGCAGGAACTGGGACAACTTATTACAGAGAGCATGCATGCTCTCTCGATGCCGCACGGTGTCTTTTGCATTGATGTGAAATTTGAGGAGCATCATCTGAGCGCAGACGGTGCCGATCGCGTGGAGTTTAAAGTGACCACTAACCCAGGTCAGCCGTTACAGCCAATTGCGAAAGTCGCTTCTGGCGGGGAACTGTCACGTATTGCGCTGGCTATTCAGGTCATTACAGCACGTAAGATGGAAACGCCTGCGCTAATTTTCGATGAGGTGGATGTTGGTATCAGCGGCCCGACGGCTGCGGTAGTGGGTAAAATGTTGCGACAGTTGGGCGAGTCAACGCAGGTAATGTGTGTTACTCACCTGCCGCAGGTTGCGGGCTGTGGTCATCAACATTTCTATGTCAGCAAAGAAACAGATGGCGCGATGACGGAAACACACATGCAGCCGCTTGATAAACGCGCTCGCCTGCAGGAATTAGCCCGTCTACTTGGCGGTAGCGAAGTGACGCGCAATACCCTCGCAAATGCAAAAGAACTGCTGGCGGCATAAACTTTTTTACCTTGTGAAGGTCTGAGTTCAACATAAAATCGCCGACCGACCCGACAGCAAAAGGTTTTAAAGTGGTGAAAGGTCTATTATCATCGGCATATTACATATGAGCCGCGTACTGCTCGGGCCCGAAAAGGAATCAAATCACTATGCGCTGTAAAACGCTGACTGCTGCTGCAGCAGTACTACTGATGTTGACTGCAGGCTGTTCCACTCTGGAGCGAGTGGTTTACCGCCCTGACATCAACCAGGGAAATTATCTGACACCTACCGATGTCGCTAAAGTGCGCACGGGTATGACGCAACAGCAGGTTGCTTATGCTCTGGGTACACCAATGATGTCCGATCCTTTTGGCACTAACACCTGGTTTTATGTGTTCCGTCAGCAACCTGGACATGAAGGCGTAACCCAGCAAACGCTGACGCTGACCTTTAACAGCAGCGGCGTATTGACCAACATTGATAACAAACCCGCTTTGACCGATAACAAGTAGGTTTGAGAGATCAAAAAAAGGTGCTCAATGAGCACCTTTTTTATTGTCTGTTACTTTTTAGCGGATTTCTCTGCTCGCTGTCTGCGCAGCTCTTTTGGGTCCGCAATCAGTGGCCGGTAAATTTCCACCCGATCGCCGTCATGCAGAACATCAGCAAGCTTTACCGGACGGCTGTAGATACCCACTTTATTTTTACTGAGATCGATATCGGTACGTAATTCCAGCAGCCCGGAAGCGCGGATAGCCTCTTCCACCGTTGCTCCCTGCTGCAGCGTTACGCGCTGTAAATACTGTTTCTCGGGTAGCGCGTACGCCACTTCAACAACAATTTTAGCCGACGCTGACACTGTAAACCTCTTTCGCGCGAACCGTGAAGGCCTGCACCATATTTGAAGCCAGTTCTTTAAAAATACGGCCAAACGCCAGCTCGATTAACTTATTGGTGAACTCAAAATCGAGGTGAAATTCAATACGACACGCGTCATGACTCAGTGGCGTAAACTTCCAGCCGCCAATCAGCTTCTTGAACGGCCCATCGACCAGATGCATCAGAATGCTCTGATTACTGGTCAGTTGATTGCGCGTGGTGAACGTTTTGCTGATCCCTGCTTTCGAGACATCCACAGCGGCCGTCATTTGTCCCGGAGTCGACTCCAGTACGCGGCTACCGGTGCAACCCGGCAAAAACTGAGGATAGGACTTAACATCATTCACTAGCTGATACATCTGTTCCGCACTGTAGGGTACTAAAGCGGTCCGGCTAATCTGAGGCATAACAATTCCCATCAATATCAATCACACAAATAATACCATTTATCACCCGCTAAAAAAAACGCTATAGCCTAACTCGTGCTAAGATAGCGCCTTGCGCCCCGCTGGATGAAATGGGGTGTTTTTCGATTCCAGATTACCTATACTGAGCGGCATTATGACGAAGAAAAAAGCACACAAACCTGGCTCAGCCACAATCGCGCTAAACAAGCGCGCACGACACGAATACTTTATTGAAGAAGAGTTCGAAGCAGGACTCGCCCTGCAAGGTTGGGAAGTCAAATCCCTGCGCGCGGGTAAAGCCAACATCGGCGACAGCTATGTCATACTCAAAGACGGCGAAGCGTTCCTGTTTGGCGCCAACTTCACGCCGATGGCGGTGGCCTCAACACACGTGGTATGCGACCCCACCCGAACCCGTAAACTGTTGTTAAACCAGCGTGAACTCGACTCCCTGTATGGTCGTATGAATCGTGATGGTTATACCGTCGTTGCGCTTTCGTTGTACTGGAAGAATGCCTGGTGCAAAGTGAAAATTGGCGTTGCGAAAGGTAAGAAACAGCACGACAAGCGCTCTGATGTAAAAGAACGCGAATGGCAGTTAGATAAAGCGCGTATCATGAAAAATGCTGGCCGCTAAACGCTACTCCCCTGTGACCAGTCTCCCCTCCTGAGACTGGTTCTTATTTTTTAGTTATCGAAACCCACACAATACATTCACCGCGTTTATAGTTTATTTATGCTGAATCGTTCAGATATGAAATAAACCCCCTGTCATTACCGTAGCGGTCTATAGTCCAATAATATAAAAGTTCAAGACCATAGCATTCATATTTCCATTTATTGAATAACACTATTATTACTGTTGTTTATTATATTGATGTTTATTTCAATAAAAACAAACCCATTTAAATACAATTATTTACCATAAAAACAACCATTAAAAGCAAACTGGAAAGTATCCTTTTCAAATGACTAATTACTTTTTTAATATGGATAAGTTGCAGAATACTTTCTTTCTGACTATATCATCTAATACGAAAGAACTATTCAGCCGAAAGGGCCCGGACGTATTTAATCAATAAACTAACATCTATGTGACCTAATCAATGAAATTACATGTGTAAATTCATCTTTATGATGAACGGAGCCCCTATCTGCTCATTTTCCCAGCGCGCTGTTGCGGATTAATACTCCCGGCATGCCATCAGGAGTGAACATATGCGTCTACTCGCCGTTGTATCAAAATTAACTGGCGTTTCCACAAATGTTGAAGCCTCTGAAGTTACGCTCAGTTCACCTTCTATCGTGAAACTGTCTGTGTCGCGTGAGGAGGTGAGTCAACTCACGCGCGTTAATCAGGATCTGGTTGTCACACTCCGCTCAGGTGAAACCATCACCATTAAAAATTTCTACCTCGGAAAAGGCGAAGCGCAAAACCAACTTGTTCTGGAGGACAGTAATGGCGCACTGTGGTGGGTTCAGGATACTGACGGAGCATTCCATTTCCAGCACCTGGACGATCTCACACCGCTGATGACGGCCGAAGGCAGTCATGAAGGCGGCGCCGTCTGGCCGTGGGTTCTTGGCGGGATCGCTGTCGCTGGCGGGATTGGCCTCGCTGCGGGTGGTGGTGGCGGCGGCGGTGGGAGCGATAATAACGCTGGGAACGGTAATGCCGGGAACGGGAACGGCAATGGTAGCGGCGGCAACGGCGGCAACGGCGAAGGTAACGGTAACGGTAACGGTAACGGTAACGGTAACGGTAATGGTGACGGTGACGGTGATGGCGGCACACCGCCAACGACAACCCCTAACAGGCCTGACGTCCCCGTTATCACCAGCATAATCGATAACCAGGAGCTGATTACTGGCCCTGTCAATCAGCAGGAATCCACCAACGATAATACGCCGACACTCCAGGGCACCGGCCCCGCGAATGCCACATTACATATTTTTGATAACGGCGTCGAAATAGGCCAGGTCACAATCGATGCCAACGGCAACTGGTCGTTTACGCCATCCTCTCCTCTGGCAGACGGCACACACCAGTTTACCGTCAGCGCTTCAAACGGTGCTGGCAGCAGCGGCATGTCGGACAGTTGGGAAATTATTGTCGATTCGCTTGCCCCCGACGCCCCCGTGGTCACTCAGGAAACCGACAATGTCGGTTCCATTACCGGCTTTATCGCCAATAACGGCGTAACCGACGATGCTACGCCGACGCTCACTGGTACAGGCGAAGTAGGTAGTTTCATCAGCATTTCTGATAACGGCATTCTGATTGGCATGGCCAGGGTGGATGACAATGGGAACTGGACATTTACACCGGACATTCCGCTCAGCGATGGTGTTCACAATCTGACGCTGACGCAAACTGACGCCGCAGGTAACGTGAGCGCGGAAACGCGCGTGCCGACATTCACCGTTGATACCACCCCGCCTGCAGCCGCAGTCATTTCCTCCGTTAATCCGGAAGGTACAACGGTAACCGGTAGCGCTGAGGCGGGAAGCCTGGTCATTATCATCGGCAGTAATAATCAGGTTTTGGGTTCAACAACGGTCGATCAAACCGGCAATTTCTCCATCGCGATTTCGCCCTCACAGACGCACGGTGAAACGCTGATCGCGAAAATTCAGGACCCAGCAGGCAACATCGGGCCAGATACCTCTTTCAATGCCACCAACTCTGGCTACCCAGGCGTGCCCGTTATCGTCAGCATAATGGATGATTCTGCACCCTCAACCGGACCATTGAGCAATAATCAGGCCACCAATGATAATACCCCCACGCTCTCTGGCACTGCCGACGCCAACAGCACGGTGACTATTTACGACAACGGCACAATTATCGACAGCGTACTGGCTGACGGTAACGGTAACTGGACATGGACTTCCAGCTCCCCGTTATCAGATGAGCTACACGCCTTCAGCGCCACCGCGACAAACCAGTCAGGTACAGGAGGCATGTCACCAGCGTTCAATATCAACATCGACACCCAGCCACCGTCGCCACCTGATGATCTCAACGTATCTGCGGATGGGACTGTCGTCACCGGAACGACCGAACCAGGCAATACCGTGGTTATCACCGGCAGTGGCGGAACTCAGATCGGCAGCGGCGTCGCCGGAACGGACGGCTCATTTACCATCACCATTAACCCACCACAGACCAATGGTGAAACCGTTGAAGCCATCGCAACCGATCCGGCAGGAAACCCAAGCCTGCCAGAAACGGCGCTTGCACCAGACATTACCGCGCCACAGCCCCCAACAAACCTGCTAGTTAATGGCACTGGCGACCAGGTCACCGGCAAGGCCGAACCCAACAGTACGGTCAATATTCTGGATCCAGATGGCAATATCATTGGTACGGCAACTGCCGATACGGATGGGGATTTCACCGCAACGCTGGTTCCGCCGCAAACCAACGGCGAGACCCTTACGGCAAATGCGACCGACACCGCAGGCAACAAGGGCGACGACGCCTCTGTCACCGCACCGGACACCACGGCACCTGATGCGCCAACCGGCGTCACCGTCGCCGGAGACGGCGGTTCTGTAAGCGGACATGCTGAAGCAGGAAGCACCGTTACCGTAAAAGACAGCAACGGTAACCCGATAGGCATAGGCCAGGCTGACAGCGGCGGCAATTTCACCGTGTCTATCGCGCCGTCGCAAAAGAACGGCGAAACGGTAAAAGTCACCGCAACGGACAGTAGCAATAACGAGAGTCAGCCTACCTCCGCGTTGGCTCCGGATATCACTGCACCAAACCAGCCAGTTATTATTGCCGTTACTGATGATGTTGACGATTTCACTGGCCCCATCAATAACAATGCGTTAACCAACGACGATAAACCGAAAATTGAAGGCATCGCCGAAGCAGGTTCGCGGGTCAAAATTTATGATAATGGCACCCTGCTTGCGACCGTTAACGCTGATAACAACGGTAACTGGAACTATACGCCCACCGCAGCACTAAGCCAGGGCGCGCACGTATTTACGGTGACGGCAACAGACGCTGCCAACAACACCAGCAGCGCCGCCAGTTGGAAAATTATTGTCGATAGCATCGCCCCAACCGTTCCAGTAATAACGTTGGTTAACGATGATGTTGGCAGCATTACGGGCAACGTTGCAAATAACGGTTGGGTCACCAACGATAACACGCCAACCCTCTCGGGTACCGGTGAACCAGGTTCACTGGTGACGCTGTATGATAATGGTCTGCAAATGGCAGCCTTTTTTATCGACAGAACAGGCACCTGGAGCCATAACGTTACAACCGATGAGGCCCTCGCCGAAGGCACTCACCGTTTTACGGTGACCGCAACGGATGCCGCCGGGAACGTCGTCACTTCCCCCAACCCTGTCATCGTGACCGTTGATACCCTGGCACCCGCAGCGCCCGTTATTGTGAGCGCCACCGACGACGTTGGGAATGCGCCGATCGATCTGCCTTCCGGAAGCCGTTCAAACGATACCTTACCAGAGCTGAAAGGAACCGGAATAGCCGGTTCTACAATCACCCTCTATGAGGGTTCCACGCCAATTGGCAGCACAACGGTTTTACCCGCCGGCACCTGGAGTATTCAACTCAGCCAACCGCTCAGTGAAGGCGCACACAATTTATCCGCTATCGCCACGGACGCTGCAGGCAACGCCAGCAGCGCCGGGAACTTTACGCTGACGATTGATACCACCCCACCAGTTGCCCCGGTTATCAGCTCCGCAGAAGGTCTGATTGGGACAAATCTACAAACGCTGAGTAACGGCAGCAGTACCAAGAGCTCGAATCCCGAACTCTCCGGAACCGGCGAGCCCGGCGCGAAGATTACGATTTATGATAATGGCGGTTCTATTGGCACCGTCACCGTACAGCCAGACGGCACCTGGACATTTACCCCAACCTCACTCGCCGACGGACCGCATAAATTTACCGCCACGGCGACTGACGTTGCAGGCAACACGGGGATCCCGTCGGCAAGCTTTACTCTGACAGTAGACAATACGCCTCCCGCACAACCAGCCGCGCCAATCATTACCGACGATGTGGCTCCGGTAACGGGTGTGGTCACTAATGGCAACACCAATGACACCACGCCAACCTTTAGCGGCACGGGGAACGTCGGGGATCTGATTACCCTCTATCTTGCCGGTACTCCCCCATTGCAGGGAACAACAACAGTAGGTGCAGACGGTACCTGGAGCTTCACTCCGTCAGCACCGATTGTTCCTGGTAGTTATCAGGTAACTCTCACCGCAACCGATCCAGCAGGCAACGTCAGCCTGCCATCTAACGCCATAACACTGAACATCGACACGACGCCGTCTGCACCTCCGGTGATTATCGCCGCCAACGATAATGTCGGTGATGTCACGGGCGACCTTGCGACAGATGCCGTGACTGATGACACCACGCCAACCATTCGCGGTACTGGCACAGACGGGGATACCATCACCCTGTATAACGGGGGGACGGTGATCGGTACTACAACGGTGGCTGGTGGAACCTGGAGTATTACGCCAGGGACTGCGCTGGCGAACGGAAGCTACACGTTAAGCGCCACCGCAACCGATCCGGCAGGTAACATCAGCAGCAATTCAAACAGCATTTCGTTTACGGTTAACAACACGAAGCTGACGTTGCCGCAGGTAACGGATATTCAGGATAACGTTGGAATCTTTACCGGTTCGCTAACCAGTGGCAGCGTCACGGACGATACCACCCCGACCATTAGCGGGACCGGCACACCGGGCAGTACAGTGTTAATTTTCGATGGCAATAATCCCGTCGCAATTGCTACGGCTACGGTTGCTGCTAACGGCACCTGGAGTGTGGATGTTCCCCTCACGCCGAACGTCACTCACACACTGACGTTCGGCGCCGTGGATGCCGCAGGTAACTCACTGGCTGCAGATAACCCGCTGACGGTGATTGTCGATACCCTGCCGCCTGCAACGCCTACGGTTACCAGCGTAGATCCTAACGGGACGCTGGTAAGCGGTACGGCCGATGCCGGCAGCACCGTGATTATTCGCAGCGGTAACACCATTCTCGGCCAGGGGGTGGCAGACGGTTCTGGTAACTTTGCTGTCACCATTTCGCCAGCGCAAACAACCGGCCAGGCGCTCAATGCCATCGCTCAGGACCCCGCCGGAAATCAAAGCGACCCTACAACGTTTAACGCCGCTACCTCCAGCGTTCCGCATCCACCGACTCTTGAGATCGTTGATGACATCGCGCCCATCATGGGGGTGATTGGCAACGGTAAAACCACCAACGACACCTTACCGCTGCTGCAAGGGACGGCCACTGCTGGGGCATCGGTGACTATCTATCAAAATGGCGCATCCATCGCCACGGTAACCGCCGATGCCGTGTCTGGCGCATGGAGTTATCAGCTACCCACTGCGCTGACTAACGGCATAACCTATAACTTCACGGTTTCACAAACGGTGGACGGTACCCCAAGTGGTCTGTCGCCCAACTACGCAATCACCATCGACACCACGCCCCCGCAGGTGCCAACTATCACCAGCATTATTGACGATATTGCCCCTGGCACCGGATCGTTGGATAAAGGGCAAATTACCAACGATTCACGCCCGACGTTTAACGGAACCGGCGAAGCGGGGGCAACCATCACCCTTTACGATAATGGCATCGCTTATGCCACTACCACGGTAAACAGCAACGGATTCTGGAGTTTTACCCCGACCGCTCCGCTGGGAGAAGGCGACCATATCTTTACCGCTCGCGCAACAGATGCCGCAGGCAACCAGGGAGATCCATCCGGTGATTTCCAGATCATTGTCGATACCCTGGTGCCGAATGCCCCCTCTATTGTGACAGTCACGGACAACGTTGGTGCGATTCAGACCCTGACCTCCGGGCAGTTGACCAACGATAATACTCCAACGCTTGCTGGCGTTACCGAGGCGGATTCGATTGTTACCATCCGCGATAACGGGGCGGTCATCGGCACAACCATCAGCGATGAAAACGGCAACTGGAGCTTTACGCCTGCGCCTGCCCTCGGTGAAGGCAGCCACTCGCTGACTGCCACCGTCACAGATGCCGCGGGCAATATCAGCCCGGCAACGCCGCCGTTTGTGGTTGTCGTCGACACGCTACCGCCAGCGGCACCGACCATTACCTCCGTAATTGACGATCAGCCTGGCAATACAGCGCTGACCAACGGACAACTGACAAACGATGCGCAGCCTACGCTGAACGGCAAAGGCGAGATCGGTACCATCATCACGATCCGTGATAACGGCGTCGCCATCGGTACAGCGCAGGTGGACGAGTCAGGCAACTGGCGCTTCACACCGGATGCACCGCTGGGACAGGGACAACATATATTCACCACCGTTGCCACCGATCAGGCAGGTAACTCCGGCGGAGTATCATCATCGTTTACTATTGAGCTGGACTCAGTTGCCCCGTCAATCCCGGTCATCAGCTCAGTTCAGGACAGCACCGCACCGACAACAGGCCCGATAACCAACGGGCAGACCACGAATGAATCACGTCCGGCCCTGAGCGGCACCGGTGAAATTGGCGCGACCATTACCGTCCTGAGCGATGGTCAGCCCATCGGCACCACCACCGTTGGGGCTAACGGCACCTGGAGCTTAACCCCAACGGATGCACTCAGTAACGGCCCGCATACGCTGACCGTCACCGCCACCGACAGCGCCGGTAATACCAGCCAGCCATCCAATGGCTTCACGCTTATCGTGGATACCGTGTTGCCTGGTGCGCCAGCGATTACTCAGGTTGCAGATGATGTCGGCCCGCTGATCGGTAATCTGAACAACGGTCAGGCCACGAACGATCCACTCCCGACGCTTAGCGGCACGGCTGAAGCCAATGCCACGGTAAGAGTTTACGATAACGGATCGTTTATCGGCTTTACCTCAGCGGATGGCTCGGGCGCCTGGAGCTTCACGCCAGGAACCGAGCTTGGCAACGGTAACCACGCGCTGACAGTGACAGCCACCGACGCTGCCGGAAACGTCAGCCTCACGTCCGCTGGATTTAACATCGTTGTTGATACCGTCGCCCCGCTTGCGCCAACGATTATCCAGGCTTTTGATGACGTGCTGCCGGGAACCGGAACGCTGTCGAGCGGGGCCTTTACCAACGACACCCGTCCCGTACTCAACGGCTCAGCGGAAGCCGGTGCCCGAGTAGCCATCTACGATAATGGCACGCTGCTGGCAACGGTAACTGCGGCGATAGACGGCACCTGGGAATATCTGCCTGCCGCGCTGGGTAACGGTCAGCATGTGTTTACCGCTATCGCCACCGATGCGGCCGGAAACGTAAGTCCCACCTCCGGCGGGTTTATTATTAATGTCGACACCATTGCGCCATCCGCCCCGCTGCTGGTCTCAGTGGTGGATGATATCGCAGGCGGCGTGTTCAATGCGGCGCTCAACAACGGACAACTGACCAACGATGCGCGCCCGACGCTGAACGGTACCGCCGAGGCAGGCAGCACCGTCAGCATCTATGATGGAAGCACCCTGCTGGGTACGGCGCTGGTGCAAAGTAATAACAGTTGGTCGTTTACCCCAACTACGCCGCTGACGAATGGATCGCACACCTTCACCGTCACCGCGACAGATGCGGCTGGCAACACCAGCAGTGCGACGGCAGGCTTTAGCGTGGTGGTCGACACCACAGCGCCGACGCAGCCTTCAATCAGCAGCATTATTGACGACGTCGGGCCAAACACCGGGGCGATTGGCGCTAATCAGCCAACCAACGACGCACGCCCAACGTTAAACGGCACCACAGAAGCCAACGCGCGGGTCGATATTTACGATAACGGCAGCTTTGTCATCAGCGTGACGGCGGACGGCAGCGGTAACTGGAGTTACACCCCAACCACCGCGCTGGCACAAGGTACCCACTCCTTTACCATCACCGCAACGGACAGTGCGGGTAATACCAGTGGCATATCATCTGCGGCAGCGATCGTGGTCGATACCGTCGCCCCGGGCATTCCTACAGGGCTGGCGGTAAACGCCAACGGTACCACGCTCACCGGCGTTGCCGAGCCAAACAGCACGGTCATTATTACCTCCAGCGGTGGAACGGTGCTCGGCACGGCAACCGCCAACGCCTCCGGTAATTTCACCTTCACGCTGAACCCACCGCAAATCAGTGGGCAAACGCTGCAGGTCAGCGCCCAGGATGCCGCAGGCAACATTGGCACGGCGGGTAACGTTCTGGCACCGTTTACTGGCGTACCGCCTGCGCCGGTTATTGCCACCGTTCTCGATGACGTCGGTACGATCACGGGGCCCGTCGCCCCCGGTAAAACAAGCAATGATACGCTGCCAACGCTCAGCGGAACGGCGCAGGCTAACGCCATCGTCAGCCTGTACAACAACGGCGTGCTAATGGGCACCACGACCGCAGACGGTAACGGGATCTGGAGCTTTACCCCATCCGGGGCGCTCAGCGAAGGTAACCACGCGTTTACCGCCACTGCAACAAACGCCAACGGCGCAAGCGGGTTGTCCAGCTCGTTCAGCGTGATTGTGGACACCACGCCACCGACCGCGCCAACGATACTGATCAGCGCCGATGGCGGCACCGTCAGCGGCGTCGCCGAAGCGGGAAGCACGGTCACTATCTCCCTGCCCGGCGGCACCAGCGTGACGGCAATCGCCAACAGCAGCGGTGTCTACAGCGTCAACCTGCCGGTTCGCCAGATTGAAGGTCAGTCGCTGTCCGCCACAGCGACCGATGCGGCGGGCAATACCTCATCGCCGACAAGCGCTATCGCACCGGTATTACCGCTGCTGGCTGAAGACAATGTCACCAGTCTGCCGCTGCAAACCGATGTCATCGTCAGCACCGATCATCAAAGCGATTATGGTTTCCTGCTGGTTAATGCGTTGGGGAATGTCGCCAACGTGCTGGGGAACGATACGGCAAGCGTTAATTTCAGCATCGCTTCTGGCGGCAGCGGGTCCATTACGATCAATGCCGCCGCGACCGGCGTGGTGCTGTCGCTGTTAAACACGCTGGAGATCGTCATCCAACGCTTTGACACCGGGCTGAATGCCTGGGTAACGGTGGTGGATACCGGGAAACCAGACTTCGCCAGCCTGCTCACCTTGGGCGCCTCGGGCGTAACGCTCAATTACGGCGGGCTGACTGGCGGTGATTACCGCGTGGTCAGTTACAACACCAACCTGCTGGCGACCGGCGCATACACCAGCCTTGATGTCTCGGTGGTGAAAGCCAGCGCAGGGACCATCATCGGCGGTACCACGGAATCCGGGAACATCATCACGGATACCGATCCCGCCAATGGGCAGGATAATGCGCCTTCCGGCACGTTGGTCACCTCCATCACCGACGGTAACGGCAACGTCGTGAATATCCCGGCGGGCGGCATTGATGTGCAGGGGAAATACGGCATCCTGCATATCAATCAGAACGGTAGCTACACCTATACCCTGACCAATACGTCAATCTCGGTGTATGGGCGCTCCGAAAGCTTCACCTACACGCTGACGCATGGCAGCGATCACTCCTCGGCAAAACTGGTGGTAACGCTCGGTCAGGCTCCAACCACCAGCACGGTAACCGCGGCAGACGATGCAGCAGTGCTGACTTACGGAACGCAGGTCATCGCGGTTGACCACTTGCCATCACAACAAACCGGCTTCACGCTCGCCAGCGTCGGACTCGGCAATGTGCTGGACGTCAGTCTGGTCAACGGTCTGACTAACCCGATTAAGTTCAACGTTGACGATGGCGCAACCCGCACGCTGACCGTACAGGCGAATGTTCTCGGCGTGACGCTTGGCGGCTTCGATCTCTATGTTTATCGCTTCAACGAGTCAATTCAGCAGTATGAGCAGTACCGGGTACAGCCAAACTGGGTCACTGCCCTACTGGGCGGAAGTTCGTCAGCGTATACCATTACGCTACCGGGTGGCGATTATCTGTTCCTGCTTAACGCTTCCGGCGGCCTGACGCTGCTGACCAGCTATACCCTGAATATTCAGGCCGATCACACCTACGCCGTCGACAGCCTGAGTGCGACAACCAATGGCAATCTGCTGGTCAACGACTCGGCTCCGGCCAATACCGTTATCACCGAAGTAAACGGTATCGTCGTTAACGGGACGGGCACTACCACTATTAATGGGCAGTACGGCACGCTGACTATCGATGCGAAGGGGAACTACACCTACACGCTAAGAAGCGGACTGGGTGCAGACGGTATCAACACCCCGGACAGCTTCGTGTATAAGGTCAGAGCACCAAACGGCGATACCGGCAGCGCCTCGCTGAATATCAAACCAACGCCGCAGCCGCTGGACGCCGTAAATGACGTCAGCAGCACGATGGCGGTCACCACGCAGGCGGACACCTCCAGATTGTTTGCTGACAACAGCGTCGGGAACGCCAGTTGGAACGCCCAACTCCTTTCTCCCACCTCACAAAATGGCACTGGCGTCATTGAGGTCGCGACGGGAACGGCGGTGCAAAACGCCATACTGCATTTTAACGTTGCTTCAGGTCTGACGCTGGGCGGACTGACCGTCACCTGGGCGCTGTATGACAGCAACAACGTTAAGGTTGCCAGTAACTCATTCAACGGTGGATTGCTTATTGGCGGCAATATCGATATTGCCCTGGGGATCATGTTGCACCCCGGTAACTATCGACTCGACTACACCGGCAGCGTCGGGGCTTTAGGGCTGGGGAATATCACCATCACCCCTAGCGTGAAAGGCACGATAATCGACCTGCAGAACGTTGAAACGTCCGCGGCAAACAGCGTCGCCGGCAACATTTATGACGGGGACCATATTGCCAGCGTGCATACCTTGCTGACGGTGAACGGCACGGGCGGTAGCACCGCCACGCTGGATCCGCTGAGCAGCACGACCAGCGCCATCATTAACGGGCTGTACGGCAAACTGACCATTGGTATTGATGGTCATTACACCTACGCCCTCAACAGCGATGTCTCACTTTCCACCATCCTCACCAAAGAGACATTTACTTACACCCTAAACGATCAGAATGGGCATACCGATACCGCTACGTTGACCATCAACATGAATCCGCAGGTTGTAAGCACCGTGGATGCCGATCGTTTTACCGGCAGTGTCTACGGCGATACGCTGATTTATCACCTGCTCAACGCCAACGATGCTACCGGTGGTAACGTTGGCAATGTTGGCGTTGGACCTACCGATACCTGGACCAACTTCTCGCTGGCCCAGGGCGACAAAATCGATATCGGCGACCTGCTGGTGGGCTGGAACGGGCAGAACGCTACGCTCGGCAACTACCTCACCGTGACCACCAACGGTAACAACACGGTGATTGCCATTGACCGCGACGGTACCGGCAACACCTGGCACTCAACCAAACTCATAACGCTGGAGAACGTACACACCACGCTCGATGAGCTGGTGCAACAAAATCACATTGTGCCCTGAAGCTAACGCATAACGTTAAAGCGCCATAACTACAGCCCCGGATGCCATGACGTCCGGGGCAATAACAGTCGTCGCTGCCGTATTTTGTAAGGGATAAACTATGAGAAATGTCGCGCCTGTTGCCTTACTGCTGGCATTAACGCTCTGTACCCTGCGGGTGAATGCCGAAGATGAACCGCAAATTATTACGCCGGAAGGCCTGGCCACCAGCCAGATGCTGCCCTCGCTGGACGGCGCGGTTGCCGATCTGCCGCTGAGCGCCGCCGCCCCCGGCAGCCTGACGCTCAACGACGCAGTGAGTCGCGCCGTGAGCTGGCATCCTTCTATTCGTGAATCCATCGGCAAACTGCTCTCACAAAATGAGCAGATCGACGTGGCGAAATCAAAATATTACCCTCAGGTTTCTGCCGGGATGAACAACGGTTACAGCAATACTTACACCGATCACGGCTTTAGCCCGGCCCTGGTTATTTCAGTGTCGCAAATGCTGTACGACTTCGGCAAAGTGGCAAGCCAGGTCCGTGCTGAAACCGCCGGATCCGCACAACAGCAGGCGAATGTGTTACTCAGTATTGATACCATCGCCCACGCAACCGCCAACGCGATAGTCCAGGTGCAGACGTGGCAGCAAATGGTGGACGCCGCCGAAGAGCAGCTCAGCGCCTTGAACGGTATTGGTCGGCTGACCCGTCAACGCAATGATGAAGGGGCAACCTCGCTATCCGACGTGGTGCAAACCGATGCGCGTATCGAGTCTGCACGTTCTCAGTTGGCGCAGTATCAGGCCAATCTCGACAGCAGCAAGGCAACGCTGATGAGCTTCCTCGGCTGGAACTCGCTTAACGGCATCAGCAACGAATTTCCGGTCAAACTGGACAGCAGTTGTGATGTGGTCAAACCGGACGATAAGCTGGTTCCCGCGGTGCTGGCGGCATGGGCGCAGGCGAATGTGGCCCAGGCAAATCTCGATTACGCCAACGCGCAGATGACGCCCACTATCTCCCTCGAGCCGTCGGTTCAGCACTATCTCAACGACAAATACCCCAGCCATGAGGTGCTCGACAAAACCCAGTACTCCACGTGGGTAAAAGTCGAGATGCCGCTGTATCAGGGGGGCGGACTCACCGCCAGACGCAACGCCGCCAGTCACGCGGTAGAGTCTGCACAGTACTCCATCCAGCGTACCCGACTTGAAGTGCGGCAGAAATTACTGGAATCCCGCAGCCAGGCGATGAGCCTCGCCACTGCCCTGCAGATCCTGCGTCGCCAGCAACGGCTGAGTGAACAAACGCGCGAGCTTTATCAACAGCAGTATCTGGACCTCGGGTCACGCCCACTGCTCGACGTGCTTAACGCCGAGCAGGAGGTATATCAGGCCCGTTTTGCTGAACTCCAGACTCAAAACCAGCTGCGCCAGCTCCAGTTGAACTGCCTCTATAACACCGGCTCGCTTCGCCAGGCGTTCGCCTTAAATAACCGCAGTATTCAATCGGTGGAGATAAAGCTATGAGCGACGTCGATACACATGCGGAAGATGCGATTGGCGAACACGCCCTGAGCCAGTGGGCGCTGGCGATGACGCATATTGCCAGCCACTATCGCGTTGCCTGTTCGCCCGGCGCAATGCAGGCCAACGCCCCGTGGTTTGCGGGAAAAAGCCGAGCTATGGCCCTGGCGCAGCTGGCGCGTCAGGCAGGGCTGTCATTTCATGCGCTGGATACCGCCACGCAGGCATTCGGCCAGTGGCGTCTGCCGGTGGTGGCGGAACTGCGCGACGGCCAACTGATGGTGATAGAACATTTCAACGGTGAAGATGCGTTGGATGTTTTTATCATCGCCGAAGAGGGCCAGCGTAACCGACTCACAGTTGCAGAACTTCTGCCGGAGCTCGTGAGCATTACTGCGCTGCGCCCGCTGTCGGCGCTGAAGGACAGTCGGGTAGACCGCTATATTTCGCGCTTCAGGCCCGACTGGATGCGCGAACTGGTGTTACAGGACATCCGCCCTTACCTGCCGGTCATGGTTGCCGCCTTTCTGATTAACGTCCTGTCGCTTGCCGGGATTATCTTTTCGATGCAGGTCTATGATCGGGTGATCCCCGCCCAGTCTTATCCAACGCTGTATGTTCTCTTCACCGGCGTTCTGGTGGCGGTGCTGTTTGGCTTTTTGCTGCGCGAAGCGCGTACCCACATAATGGACCTGCTCGGCAAACGCGCCGATATGCGCATTTCCGATCGCGTGTTCAGCCACGCATTGCGGCTGCGCAACAGCGCTGTTCCCCGCTCGACGGGGAGCTTTATTTCTCAACTGCGCGAGCTGGAACAGGTTCGCGAGATGATCACCTCCTCGACCCTGTCGACGATTGTCGATCTACCGTTTTTCTTTTTGTTTATCGTGGTGCTGGCCTTTATCGCCCCGCCGCTGGCGTGGATAGCCCCCGTCGCGGCCCTGCTGATGATCCTGCCTGGTTTGCTGTTACAGAAGAAACTGGCGGTGCTCGCCAACCAGGCAGCGCATGAATCCACCCTGCGCAACGCGGTGCTGGTCGAGAGCGTTCAGGGGCTGGAAGATATCAAGCTGATGCAGGCGGAAAACCGCTTTTTACAACAGTGGAACAGCTACATCCGTATTACCGGAGAGTCCGGGCTGCGCACGCGCAAGCTGACTCAGGGGCTGATTGGCTGGGGCATGTCGGTACAAAGCCTGGTCTACGCCGCCATCATTATGTTCGGCGCGCCGATGGTCATTGAAGGCACAATGACCACCGGGGCGGTGGTGGCCGCGTCGATGCTCGGTTCCAGAATGATTGCCCCGATGGCGAACCTGTGTGGCGTGCTGGCCCGCTGGCAACAGGTCAAGGCGGCGAAGATGGGATTAGACAGCATCATGCAGCTTCCCACCGAAACGCAGTACGATGAAGACCGGGTGCATCAGGAGATTTTTCACGGCCATTATCTGTTTGAAAACGCGCACTTTCGCTACCACAGCGACGATCAACGCGTTCCGCTGCGCATCTCGCGTCTGGAGGTCATGCCCGGCGAACGGGTGGCGATCCTCGGGCGTAACGGCGCCGGGAAATCAACCCTGCTACAGGCCATGGCGGGTGGCGTAGAGATTATCCAGGGCGATGTCCGACTCGATAACCTTAGCCTGGCGCAGATCGATATGGCCGATTTACGCCGCAATATCGGTTTTCTCAGTCAGAATGCGCGGCTGTTTTTCGGTACCCTGCGCGAAAATCTGACCCTCGGCGCACCGCATGCCAGCGACGCGCAGATCTTCGAAGCGCTGGAGGTGAGCGGCGCGGCGGCTTTCGTTAAACAACTCGCCAAAGGGCTGGCGCACCCCATTATGGAGGGCGGCAACGGTCTGTCCGGTGGACAACGGCAGTCGATCCTGCTGGCAAGAATGCTGCTGCGATCGCCCAATATCGTGCTGCTCGACGAACCCAGCGCCTCGCTGGATGAACATACCGAACGAGAGTTTATTCAGCGCCTGAACCAATGGCTGGGCAACCGAACATTGATTGTCGCCACCCATCGTGTACCGGTTCTGGAGCTGGTCGAGCGCGTAGTGGTGTTAAAAGAAGGTCAACTGGTCATGGATGCCCCGAAAGCGCAGGCGCTGAATGCGAGCCGGGCACCAGCCCCTACTCACGGTCGGGAGTGGAAAAATGAAAACCAATCCGCATGACGCTGCCATGGACGACCTCGATATCCGCCGCGAGCACCGTTTCTCCGGGGCCAGCCGTATTATTCTGCTCAGCACGCTGCTGTTTGCCGTCCTGGGTATCTGGGCGTATTTCGGCAAGCTGGATGAAGTCTCGACCGGCAGCGGGAAGGTAATCCCCAGCTCGCGCGAGCAGGTCTTGCAGTCGCTGGATGGCGGCATTCTCGCCGAGCTCACGGTACGCGAGGGAGATAAAGTACAGGCTAATCAGATTGTCGCGCGCCTCGACCCCACTCGCTCTGAGTCCAACGTTGGAGAGAGCGCCGCCCGCTATCGCGCCTCACTGGCTTCCAGCGCAAGGCTCAATGCCGAAGTTAACGATCTGCCGCTCGTTTTTCCCGCTTCACTACGCGCCTGGCCGGATCTCATCGCCTCCGAAACGCGCTTGTATAAAAGCCGCCGCGCGCAGCTCGCTGATTCTATGGCAGAACTACAGGATGCGCTGGTCTCGGTAAATAAAGAGCTGGCCATAACCCAACGGCTGGAAAAAAGTGGTGCCGCCAGCCACGTTGAAGTGCTGCGTCTGCAACGACAAAAAAGCGATTTAGGATTAAAAATCACCGATCTGCGCTCACAATACTTCGTGCAGGCTCGGGAAGCGCTGTCAAAAGCCAATGCCGAAGTGGATATGCTGGCGGCTATTTTGAAAGGACGCGAGGATTCCGTCACCCGCCTGACCGTGCGCGCGCCGATGCGCGGTATTGTGAAAAACATCCAGGTCACTACCATTGGCGGCGTTATCCCGCCCAATGGCGAGATGATGGAGATTGTACCGCTGGACGATCATCTGCTGATTGAAACTCGCCTGTCTCCGCGCGATATCGCTTTCATCCACCCCGGCCAGCGGGCGCTGGTGAAGATAACCGCTTATGACTACGCGATTTACGGCGGTCTGGAAGGCGTAGTCGAAACTATTTCCCCGGATACTATTCAAGACAAAGTGAAACCGGAGATATTCTACTACCGCGTGTTTATCCGCACCCATCAGGACTTCTTACAGAACAAACTGGGACGCCATTTCTCCATCGTACCGGGAATGATTGCCACAGTGGATATAAAAACAGGTGAAAAAACCATCGTCGACTATTTAATCAAACCGTTTAATCGCGCAAAAGAAGCGCTGCGCGAGCGGTAAATCCTTGAGGATTAGGGGTTGCGGGGGCTGGTCACGCGTGTCACAAGTCTGTTATACTTGCTCTAACACATTGGGGCTGATTCTGGATTCGACGGGATTCGCGAAACCCAAGGTGCATGCCGAGGGGCGGTTGGCCTCGTAAAAAGCCGCAAAAAAATAGTCGCAAACGACGAAAACTACGCTTTAGCAGCTTAATAACCTGCTCTGAGCCCTCTCTCCCTAGCTTCCGCTCTTAAGACGGGGATCAAAGAGAGGTCAAACCCAAAAGAGATCGCGTGGAGGCCCTGCCTGGGGTTGAAGCGTTAAATCTAATCAGGCTAGTCTGGTAGTGGCGTGTCTGTCCGCAGGTGCCAGGCGAATGTAAAGACTGACTAAGCATGTAGTACCGAGGATGTAGGAATTTCGGACGCGGGTTCAACTCCCGCCAGCTCCACCAAAATTCTCCATCGGTGATTACCAGAGTCATCCGATGAAGTCCTAAGAGCCCGCACGGCGTAAGCCCTGCGGGCTTTTTTGTGCCTTCAATTTGTCCCACGAAATCTGATGCCAACTAATTAAATCCGAACCTTTTAGGCACCTTGTTAGGCACCTCATAAAGCTTTATTGTTTTTGAGGTGCCTAAAACTATGGAAACCCGACAATGGCAAGACAAACTAAACCTCTCTCCGTTAAGGAAATCGAATCTGCCAAACATAATCAATGTAGCCGTCTCACGCGCCAAGAAAAACCTGTATGTGGTCGGCTCGGCTGCAGCATGGGAGGGAACCAGCCTGCAGCTCCTGCAGCGACAACTGGCAGAATCAGCGTGACAATCTCCGAGGTGACCCTCACGTAACGGACCGGCCACTACGTGCCAGCAGCGGAAGTTATTAATAGCATGATGAATGGACCAATGGAGAGCCGATCATCTATACTTTTGTTAATCCAGACTGGAAATATTGTTATCACTAGCCCTACAACACAAGAGTTAACTCTATATTCTGACGCTATAGAGGAATTTTACTCTGCTAAATAACCACCATCGATTGGATATACTCCTCCGGTACAGAACCCTGAATTGTCTGACAGCAAAAACAGAATGAAGTCTGCTATTTCTTGCATTTTTGCCATCCTTTTCATAGGGTGGCTATTTGCGAAACTACGTACGATATTTTCTGGAAATTCACTCATTCGTGGGGTTTGGACATAGCCCGGAGCGACTGCATTGATTCGAATGCCTTGACATGCAAACTCTAGCGCTGCGGTTTTGGTTAAACCGATTATACCATGCTTAGCCACGGTGTAAGGTGCTAATCCAGGAATGCCAACCAGACCATTTACTGCAGATAAATTAACTATAGAGCCACCAAATTTCATCATCTCAGGTATTTCATATTTTAGGCAGTAAAAAACGCCGCTCAATGAGGTGGCAATGACCTTATCCCAGTTTTCAACCGTCTGCTCGGTTATGTTTTTACCATGTTCACCTGTTAAGCCTGCGTTATTTACAGCACAATCAAGTCTGCCGAAATTTTTGATAACTTCATCTATCATTTGCCGTACTTGTTCGGGCTGAGACACATCACATCCGATCCCCAGCGCTTGTTGTCCCTGTGAAGATAATCGTTTCGCTTTTTGTTTAGCCTGCTCTGACGAGCGGGAGACAATAACGACCTTAGCTCCATGTTTGTGTAATTGCTCTGCGACTGCCTCACCTATACCTGCAGTACTTCCTGTTATGACAGCAACTTTATTCTGGAAATTCATAATTCACCCTATGAAGTCGAATTGAGTCTTTCATCTGGGTTAGTATACAAATTAGCTGTGACAGTTTTTGTCAGTACTCTTTCTCCTCGCTGATTCCTTCTTTTATTCTCCATTTTTTCAATAAAACTGTCCTGCTTTCTCTATATATGGAACCCAGTTGTACTATCTCTTCAATCTTGTCAGTTCTAAAATGACGAAAATCATTTCTCATCTCACACCATGCAACCAAAAGCCAGCATGACTCCATATATACCAATCCGATGGGCCATATGGCTCGAGAAGAGTAAGTATCTTTCTTGTCACAATACTTTATTTTGATTCTCTTGCGATTTTTAATAGCATTGCGGATGTCTTCAAAAAACACCTCATTATTTTCTGAAGGACCGATCAGATAAGATTGACTCTCAATAAGATTTTTTAATTCACCGGGAATGACAGCGTGGATTTTGGCAAGTGCATTCCTTGCGGTATTTTTAAAATCATAATCCGTATTATGAGATACCCAATTTAACCCAAGCGTAATAGCATTGATTTCTTCATGAGAAAGGTTTAAGGGTGGCAAATGAAAGTCAGACTTAATGATATAACCAATTCCAGCACCACCTTCAATGCACACGCCTTGATGCTGTAGCGTTTTTATATCTCTGTAAAGGGAGCGCACACTTATTCCTAATTTTTCAGAGAGAGTGGATGCAGTGATCGGATATCTTTGCGCCCTTAATATCTGTAGTAGTTCGAGAAGCCTTTCTGTTCTGGTCATGTTGATAAATCCATCTTGATTCTGAGACAAAATCTTAAAGCATCTGTTCGATAAGTATCTTAGTACAAAGTAAGCGTACACGCTTAAGTTGAACTTCCCCCTGGATTAAGGATAGCGTTGCATCAACCCGTTGAACTCACACCTCATAGAAGACCTTTAGCCCAGTTAGCCTGTCCGCTGTATGCCAGAGACGCTCTAAAAGTTGATGGTTCGTTTTGCGGGGAGACTTACACATACTTAATATGTCCATGCTTAATAACGACAACCACTTATTATTTAACCTAACACTGAATGCGGCTTTTTGACCCACCACAAAATTACCGTATTGATCGCTCACAGCTGCACAAAATGGATAAATACCGTCATCAGCACTTACAGTTTTTTCCTAAAGCCAGCGCTTCGTTCGTGTGCCATGCTTAATCACGCTAATAACCTATAACGCTAAGCGAGGATATTATGAAAAAGACAATTATCGCATTATCTGCAATTCTGCTGGCTTCTCCCGTTATTGCCGCGACGACACACGCAACTGATAATGATGTAGCCGCCGCACACGAAAATGCCAATACCGCAAAAGAAAAACTGCATCAGGCGCAGAATCAGGGCGAAGAGCAACAGTTAAAAGCAAAACATGCTGCTGAAGGTAAACAAGATGACCTGAGCAGTAAAGTGAGTGAAGGCTCACAAAAAGCCTGGAATACAACCAAAGAAGGTACTGAAAAAGGTTGGAATGCAACAAAAGAAGGTACCGAGAAAGGCTGGAATAAGACCAAAGAAGGTGCTGCCTCCGTTGAGAAAAAAGTCAGCGAGTAATCTTCCAGCCATTCAATAATAAAAAGCCGCTTTCGCGGTTTTTTATTATTAGCAATCCTTATAATAAACGTAGAAACGCATTAAAGGGTATTGGTTTACTGAACAGATACCCCTGCCCAAAGCTAACGTTAATCCGTCGCAGCCTCTCCATCTGTTCTTCACTTTCTATTCCTTCCGCCACCAGTGGGATCCTGGCCAGTTCAGACAGGTGAACAATATTGCTGATGATAGTATCACTCACGCCGCCTTTACCCAGTGAGTCGATAAACATCTTATCAACTTTCAAGAACCGCGGCGAAATACGTTGCAGCGCAGCATAGTTAGAATATCCGGTCCCAAAGTCATCCAGGGCTAGCGCAGCGCCTGCCTCTTTCAAGCGCCTCAGAACACTTTCACGGATCAGATTCTGCTGCCGTTCGGTGATTTCCAGCATTACGCCAATATGAAACAAGTTCATCCGCTGAATAAAAGCGATAGTGGCATCGGTAAATTCATTATCCTCCAGTGAAAGTGGAGGTACGTTAATACCGATATGAAATGGTATATCACACTGAGCCCTAAGGCACCGCATATCAACCTCTACCTGCGTCAACAATTTCAGCGTCAGCGCATTGATCAAGCCGCTATGTTCAGCCGTGTGGATAAATTCGTTAGGGGGAATAATTCCCTGCTCAGGGTGATTCCAGCGAACAAGCACTTCAGCCCCGACGATTTTTCCGCAAGCGAGTTCAACGACGGGCTGATAAAACGGAATAAATTCATCATTATTAATCGCACGCTGCAGTATTTTTATCGGTGATATCCGCTGTGCCCGGCGTAAGTGGAAATATAACAGCAAAGACAGAACCACAAATAAAATAAGAAGATAATGATTATCCCGCACATAATCCGCAATGCCATCCTGTGAATCCGTCACAATCCAGAAAGGATAGTTTTGCGAGGCCATCTGCACGAAAGGATGTTTTTCTGGATACAAAAAAAAATGCACATCAATTTTTTCTTTACGCGCAAAATCCATAAGAATTTTATCGATCGCCGCTTTATATACTGCAACAGCCACCACCTGCCCCTGAAACGGAAAATAGATTATATACATCTCCGTGTTCAGCCGATAAATCTGTTCAATCATCAGTGAGTGTGTAGTCGTTCCATTGGAAATAATCCCCGGCAATTCTCGGCCTTCAAGAGAAGAGCAGTTCCACTCACCGTTCCTGATGATACTGACTGAACGAATCTTCTCGCCAGACGCCGTAAGAAGACGCAATTTTCGTAGCAGATCGTCAGTGCAATTCTCTTGTATATGTGCGCTGGCTAACACAGCCAGTGTATTTACGTCGTCAAATATCGTATCGATTTCTTCGACCAGACTATTTATCGCGTGTTCTCTGACAAGTTGTCCCTCTCTATCCCATTGCTGCCATGACGTCAGCACACCGGCCAGAAGAAAAAGCAACACCAGCATGATGGGTGTGATTTTCTTGGTTACAGACATGATTAACTCGTGTTGTTGAACAGAGCGCCCCGAAGGACGCTTTTTTGAGATTATTTCAGGAGGAAATGGCCAGACTGACATGCGCCAGTCTGGCTGAACTTGCCCGGTAGAATCAGCTTAGAAGTTCCATTTCACGCCTACCATCGCAGCGCTGTCGTTATACCCTTTGTCGCCAGCCTGAACCCCGATATTGCCCCACAGATTAAGACGAGGACTCACCTGTCCCTCCACACCCACTTTTACCTCGGCAATATTTTTCGCTCCATCCTGGCGCACATTCACGCCATCCATGGTCGTACTGAAATCGCGTGAATTGTGCAGCCAGTTCAGCTCGGCAAACGGCTGGAATTCACGCTCTTTAGCGTTATCCATCTGGTGATGGCTCTTAATCCAGGTTTTCAGGCCCAGTCTGGTCTGCACATTACCATTACCGTTGCTGGTGATACGGGTACCGTTACTTTCACGATGGTCGTTCGCCTTCACCCCCATCCAGACTGCCTGCGCCTGAGGTTGTATGTACCATTCGTTCAGCGTTCCGTGACTGCCGGCAAACTCGCCCATTTTTTGGGCATATCCCATTTCCAGCGAAGCGGTAACCCCTTTCGATTTGTACGATTCGCCTTGCAGGTCATCGCCTTTAACATTGTTATCAAACCAGCTGTACTGAGCCCAGCTGTCCAGCCAGGCGCCGTTATGCGACGCATCATTGGCATACCACGTGGCATAAACACCGGTGCTGTAGCCATTCACTGAGCCTTTTGAACGATAGCCCGTGCGTGAAGACTGGGTATTGCTGTGATCGTTACCGTAGCCCGCCATCACGCCAAGGTGCCAGCGATCAAGCCCACTCTGGCTCCATTGCGCAATGTCGCCCCCCAGTTGCAATACGTAACGGTTGCTCTGGGTTTTCAACTGGCCGCTACCGTCACGCCAGTTGTTGTGCCCACCGACGTGGCGCATCCACATGCTGGTGACTTTCTGCTCGCCGGTGAGGGCATCGATATACTGCGTTTCGCCCAGACGATCGTGCAAACGGGTGACGAACATGTTGTTGGCTGCCGCCAGGTTAGCCGTGTAGCTGCCGCCTTCCGGACGCAGATCTTTATCGGGATCTGGATCCGGGTTTGGCTGCGGATCGGGGTTGGTTTTACCGCTGGTCAGATACCAGTTGCCGCTGTTTTCATCCTGACCACGTCCAAGGCTGTAGTCATATGCCCCCGCCACAATACGGCCAGCCTGAATAAACTCACCGTCCGATACGCCATCAACATGGATAACTTCGATACCATCAATCGTTGCGGCACCTTTCCCACCGGCGTTAGTGACGCTGACAGAAGTAGTGCCACTGGTATCGCCTTTCACCACCAGCTTATCCGTAACGGAATTGTCATCCCCCAGCGCAGTGTTTAAGGAAAGATGACCATCATTACCCGTGTAATTGCCATTGACCACCAGTTGATTACCGGCCTGCTGACCATTCACACCGGTTGCGAGGATACCGCTGTTAACCAGGTCTCCCTCTACAGTGAACAGGAGGTTGTCACCGGTCCCGGTACCCACCTGCAGCACACCGGCGTTATTTACATTACCTGCGACACCCCCTACACCCGAGAGCATCCCCGCCGTAGCAATGTTGACCTCGGTACTGGCAAGCGTGACGGGAGATGTGCCGTCACCCAGAACCAGGCCGCCCTGCTCAATATCCGTTTTCCCCGTCCAGGCGGCGTTATCACCGACGGTAATGGATCCGGCTCCCAGCTTGGTCACGTCGCCGCTACCATAAACGTCGTTATTAAGCTGCCAGTCGGTATGACTGTCCAGCACCAGTGAACCGCTATTGTGCACCTCTGCGCTGCCCAGATTTTCTGCGGTGAACGCGGTGAGCCGGGAATCCGCATCAATAGCAAATTGTCCCGTAAAGGCACTATTGTTGCCCACCAGCGCGACATCGCTTTCGGTAAGTTCAATCCGTCCGGCATCGCTGATGCTGTTGTAAAGTACACCTGCCGCCTTATTCATCGTCAGCGTTCCCGCCGCCACAATATCGCCCGTGCCGAGACCCAGCGTCGTGTTCATCAGCACGCGTGCGCCTTCTGCAATGGTCGTTTTTGCCGTCAGCGTGCTGTTTTCACCGGTGATGGTCAGCGTATCGCTATTGATGTTTAGCGTGCCGCTTCCGGTCAATATTCCATCGGCTGTTCCGCCCTGCTCCAGGGTCAGGCTACCGCCATTGATGTTCAGCAGTGAGTCAGCCCCCGCCGTCAGCTTACCGACAGTCTGGCTATGACCATTCATGTCAAAACCGGTATCGGCGGCCAGACGTAGTTCACCGGTCTGTCCCAGAACATTATCGTTTTTCATCAGCAGGTTGCCGCTGCGCACATCGGTGATACCGGTGTAATCGTTATCCATATTCGACAGCGATACCGTCTGGCCTTTGGCGCTGTCAAACGCCAGATCGCCACTGCCAGTCACGCGAGCGCTCAGATCTGCGGCATTACCGGTTTTTCCGTTCGCATCCAGGACCAGTGCATTGTCTCCGGATGCGAGCAGTTCGACTTGTGTCAGACCATAGCTAATGTACAGTCCATCATCGTTATCCCCTCCGGTGAGGCGATAATCATAGGTTCCATTCGCAACAATCTCGCCATTTTGGCTGATATCGGCTTCAACCCCATCGCTGATGATATTGCCATTGCTATCGGTCAGCGTCAGATTGCCCGCACCGCCGGTGACGGAAGAATCAGATGTTGCCAGTTGAATCAGGGACTGCGCATCGTCCTGCTCAAGAAGAGATAGCGTGGTATCAGCCAGCGGACGATCGTTCGTAATCGTGCCGGTATCAACCTGCACGGTTCCACGTCCGGAGAGATCCATCGCGCCAGCATGAATTGTTCCTTCGGAACTGCTCTGCCCCGGCGTCACCCCGTCAAAGCTGACGGTGCCGCCGTTAAACGCCAGGCCTCCGATATTTTGCTCACCGGACCCCACGTGGGTGACGTTCCCCTCGCCTACATTTAATGTTGCCTGGCTCAGCGCCTGAGTATTTAATCCAGCCAGCTCAAAGGTGCTGTTCGTTAGCGCCAGCGTACCGTTGAATCCATCTGCCGCATTGTTGCTGGTAAAATCAAACGCATTACCGCTGACATCAACGGCGACAGTTCCGGTTCCCGCCAGATGGCTATTAAAAGCCAGCGCAGCGTCAGAATTCAGCGACAAGGTGCTGGTCGTATCAATGTTGTAACCCGTACCGGTCGCATCGTTTTGGTTATCACCCAACGCAAAATCAACATTATTAACGGTAAATACTGAACCAGCAGTCAGATCGATATGCTCCATGCCGGTAATAGCATCAGCGTGATTGAGGATGTACTGTGCGTTATTCAACTGAAGTGTATCCTCCCCATCACCACCATTGAGGCTGGTAAACAGTGAGGTTTCTGTCTCTTTGACATCTTTCAGTAGGTACAGATCGTTACCGCTGCCCGTCTTGATGTCGGTTGCGGTACTGCCAGACTCCAGCGTAACGGTGTTATCACCGCTCATCAGGTTAACCTGACCAACAATGCTGGCTCCCGCCGCGTTAGTAAACGCGATACCTGCCCCCGAGAGCATTTCTACCGCTTTTTGCGACGCATCCAGCGCTTTAATAACGCCTTTATTGATAAACGTTTCCAGAGAACCGTTATCAACATTCACCACCGCGTGGCTGGTCGATTTCGATGCCAACTCACCAGCCTGTTCAACATTTTTGGTCGTGCCACCGACAATCAACGCTTCACCACCGTTAGCGTCGAGTACGTTAACGCTGACGCCCGTTTTCAGGTCGGTTGACGCATTGGTGACGATCCCTTTACCCGCAGCCTGCTCAACATTGATAACCAGATCGCGCGAATCAGACATATCCAGCGTTTGATTCGTTTCGCTGCCGTCGATATTTTCAAACAGGATCCCCGTACCGCTCCCCGTAACATTAATCGTTCCGGAGTTGGTCTGCGCCAGGGATGCTCCGGTATGAATACCGATTCCATTCCCCACACTGATAGTTGTATCTTTTAGCTGGATACCCGCAATGTTGGCGACGTTTTCAATCGCGCTTCCTTTACCCGTACTGTCCATCGTGATGATGGCTCCATCGACCAGCAGACCTTTCGCACCGGCGGCCAACAAGATACCGTGCGCGTCTCCCGATGCTTTGGTTTCTCCCGTACCCGTCAAACTTAATGACGCATCATTGCCCACGAGATAGGCTGCGGTGCCATCCGTCGCGGTAACCGTCGCATTGTTGTTCACAACGGAATCAGCGCCTTCGATGCTGACCGCCACGCCATTAACCTTGATGTCGCCGTCGTTATTCAACGTACCACCGGAAACCAGCACGCCTGTGCTGCCCGCCTGGTCAAAGTCGATGCTGCCTTTATGGTTGAGCGTACCGCCGTTGCGGGCGATGTAGCCGAAAGCACCATCCGCCGTATTACTGGTATTCAGCGTGGCGTAACTGGTCAGGGTTGAGTCACCTTTCTGATTTTCATCGACATTCCCGGACAAGTCATAATAATTACCGTCCACAATCCCGGCGGTGGTGTCTTTACCGGAAAGTTTCACGATCACCGCGTCTTTGGTGATAACCCCATCCGCTCCGCCTTCAACCCGAATCCCGGTCGCGCCGTCACCCGTGATACTCAGCGATTGCGAGCCGGAATCAAAATGGCTCCCCGTCCCGGTCACCTGCAGAATAGTGCTGTCGGTGCCTGATGCCGTCATTGTCGTACCAGACGACCCGCTGCCATCAAAAGTCGCACCACCTTCTATGCGATATAATGTTGACCCTTCAGTCGAGACATCTTGCGTATTGGTAGAGGAGGCGTTTACTTTTGAACCTTCACCATAAATAAAATAGCCAATCTGGTTTTTGCCACTGGTAAATGAGACTTTGCCCGTATCGGTAATATCGATAACGCCGCCGTCACGAACGTGCAGACCAATGGCGTTATCAGCAGCAAGATTCACACTCCCACTCATCGTGAGTTGAGACCCGGTCCCCTCGACCCAGGCACCAATATTTTTTAATGTATTATCCGTGGTACTACCATTGGTGATATTTATCGTACCCGAGTGAAGCGCCTGACTCCCTCCCTGCAGTTCAATACCGCTGGCGCTGTACCCATTGAGGTTAATCGTGCCGCTGTTTACCAGCCCTTTTGCACCGTTAATCCCCATCAGGCCAATATTTTGCGCTGAGCCGATGCCATTGATGTCAATGACGCCGTCCTGGGTAACGTTGATTGCACCAGGAGACGCACTGCCGTTTGCCTGAATGGCAACAGCATTCTCGACTTTTTCTCCGATCGTGATGTTCCCGGTGTTATTGATGGTTCCACTCTTCACAAACATACCAATGGCCGGAAGAGTGACCTGAACGTCACTGCTCACCTCATCTTTTACCGCTTGTGCAGTGCGTCCGATGTAGAGCGTCCCGTTATTAGTAGCCACGGCATTACGTTGAACAAACACGCCGTAGGTATAGACACCATCGGAAGATTTCGCAGGCTCACCTCCGGTGGCAATATTCATTACTCCGTTATTAATAAAGGTCGCCGTGTCATTCATCAGCACGCCATAGGCGTTATAGATATCCTGATGCGAGGCAAGGTTGATGACGCCGTCGTTCTGTACCTTTGTCGTCCCGGTCGCGAGAATCCCGGTATGGGCGCCAACCCACGCATTTTTCACATCAAGACTGGTACCCGCATCAATAACTCCATTGTTATTTACGATGCTATCACGCGCTGAAACGACATAATCACCACCGGCTGCACCGGCGGCAACCCCCAGTGTGCCGTTGTTATTGAGGGTGGCTCCGTCGGTCAGCGTCACCACGGAGGTATCGCTAAAAACCGCCTGAATATTGGCATCAGCAGAAATATTGACGACAGAGCGCGCACCGGAAGCTTTAATAAAACTGTTCACATCACGATTCGCAGCCTGCAACACCGCATCGCCATCCGGGATATTGGTGTCGAAGTGAATGTTTTTCTGTTCCGTGGTATAGGCTTTATGAAGCTCAGCTTCGTAGTCCGTGGGCGAAAGTTGCCCAGCCTCTACGGCTTTCACCAGAGCATCATTGTAGTTTTTTAAATCATCAAGATTATTAACCGTATACTCGCCAAGCGCGCTGGAGAAGGTGCCGTTATAGGTTGCGGTATCAAAGTTATAATCTTTACCGGTATTTTTCGCGACATTACCAACGTTACCGCTTTGAACGATGGTTTTGGCGTTGTAATTCAGTACCGCGTCTTTAGTGTCACTGGCGCTGCTCTCAACGTTATAAACTCCAGAGACCTTGGTGACAGCATTGAAGATATTTGCCGAGTTTGATGCCCAGTCGCTTCCCGTTGAACCAACATTCACATCAAGCGTGCCGCCTGATGTCACTGTCGCCAACTTCATATTCACATACTGCCCATCACCGACGCTGACCCCCAGATAAGTCGTCAGATCGCCAACGCTGGTAGAAGCAAAATTATCGCTGTCATACACCTGGACTGTACGCGAAGCCCCGGTGATGGGGTCAACGTATTGAATGCTGTGGGTACGACCACCTAAAGTCGTCTGCGTCAGATTTATATTTTCACTTCCTGACGAAATATAACCATTATCCATTGCCTGCTGAATAGTCATCGTTTTAAAGCCCGATGCACCAGAGGCGATGCTGCCATATCCTTTAGTACCGGTGATAATATTCATGGTTTCACCGTCACCGACAACAAGTTGTCCTGCGCCATTAGCGTTAGTCGACGGTAAGTAATCAGGCAAGATGTAGTCAGCGGCAAAAGCATATATTGAATGCGTAGCCAGTACGGCACCTATTATACTTAGCGCAATTCTTGAAATATTAAATTTATGCGTTCCAGATTCAATGCGAGCAGAACTATTGGTTTCCACAGAAGCACCACAACGTTTTGCCAGTTCAGAAACAACAACCGCGCAAGAGTGCGAAACACTCCATACCACTTTAAAAATCTTGTTCATCATTACCATTCCGAATAATTCCACGAATACCCTTCCTGGGAAAAATTCGTGGTCACATAGCATTATGGGATGCTCATAATTACCCCGCGGTCAGATACCTCTTCTCTGGAGTTTTTTTCCGCTGAAACATTGAGCGATCTGTACATGACGAATGGTATTACCGCATCAACAACCAATCTATTTATACTGATAAATTTGCAATTTATAGATGTTTTATCTAAAAAGATAATTAATTATAGATTTAAATATCGAAATCATTACAGGAACACATAAGCAACTGTTAATGAATTGCATAAACAATGTAATATGATGACCTAATTTTCTACACAATAAACAAACATTTCAAATTAAATAAAACGCATATTAATTTATTTCATATCCCGTAAAAAAACTTTATAATAACAGCTCTTAAACAACTAACAACTTATAAGAGAAATCTTATTTCATGGGTTATATTGAAAAACATAACCCATTTGAGTTACTTAAATTATAACTGCGAGAAACAGGGATTTCAGTCAGTCGAAAACACACCTCGCGATAAGCAAGTTCCGCGGCATCTGTACCGCCAGGGGTTGAATGTAATAAGTGAAAAATATCAAAGCCTTTCTAATTGTTGTTTAAGACGCTTGATACCATACTATTTTTAGATTATTTTACTTAAGTAACTTTTCGTTTACTCATTATAAAAATGCCACTTACTAAAGTTACTGACAATTTGTAAATCAACCAGAGACTCAGAACTACGCAGTTCTCAAACCGGCGAATGATTATAATGGTCTATCTGAAAATAGTAGCACTCTTATAATTTAAGCAGAGTGAAGCAGGTATTTATACTTAAAATGAACAATTTCATAGTTTTTTATGCCAGAGGGGATATTTTATAATGCTAAAATGCCTCTCCTCCTGCCTCGGCCCTGTCACCTCTCACGATACTGTAGTGAAGAAGAAATACCACTATGGTTTATAATTACGTAATACCCTGTTAATGATGAAAAAATGAAATATCTAATTAACAATGAAGTTACATTTAGGACTGATGATGGCGTTTTGGCGAGTCTGAGTCCGTCGGACAACTCACTCACCCTGTCTATTACCGCAAACAGGATCTTCACCTATCTCCTCGAGCAGGAAGGGAAAGTAGTCTCGAGAGAAGAGATGTTTACGAATGTCTGGGACAAAAATGGTCTGCAAGCCTCAAACAACTCATTAAGCCAGTATATTTCTTTGATTCGTAAAGGCTTACAGGAGCTCGGTTGTGAACACGAGATTATTCAAACCGTACCACGGGTCGGCTTTTTCATCGCTGAAGGATTGGTAACCACCATAGAGGAACCGCCTTTGGTTTCCGCGGCGTCCCTCACTCCCGCAAAAGCCACACCTTCCCTGTCAAAACGCGTAAAAATGATGCTGCTTGCAGCTGGGGGCGTCTCATTATTCATGCTTCTTTACCCAGTCAACACATTGTTTAACAGCACTCAAAACAACCTTCCCGTCGTACAGTTGTATAAACTTGGCAATATCGACCTCTGTCCGGTCTATACCGTTTTTGAAAGCTCACGAGAAGTGGCAACTGCGAAACTTGAAAAAGCCAAAAAAATGGCTGATTTACACCTGAAGTGTCTGGCTGGCGCATTGTTTATTTTCCAGCCTGACGATCTGTACGTCTACGGCGAAAAAGGTCGCATATTTTTATCCCGCTGTACTTTCAATAATGCAGAAAAAACAAAGTTTGCTGGATGCAAGGACCTTTATATCCATGAATACTAAATATAAAACCAAGATATTACTTGCAGGAGCGGCCGTTCTGGTCGCTGTCAGCGCCTTGTTAAGCGCGAATGGAATCACCCTCATTCCAGTCAATCAGGGAATAAGCGTGCATTGCGTCTCCACACTTTCACTACCCGAACTGCCCGGGGGTGGGAAATACGATGGTAGCCTGATGATCCAGTTGCAAACAGATAACACTGGCGTCATTGATTTCTCAGGGATTATTACCACAACCCCACTGGCAGACAACCGCCCAGGACGTCGCCTTATCCTGCAACGCTCCGTCAGTTTTAATTATCGGATAAAAGATAAAGGCGTCGTTTTTCTGCAAGACGTGAAAATGAGTAAACACAGTCTGGATAACGTGTCGGATGAGATGTTTATCCATAATATCTATGACCCGTTCACACCCAGTAAGCGTGCGCAAATATATAAAATTGATAATGCCTACCTGTTAGGCAATACCTTTTCGCCAACGAACGTCTGCGTTAGTAAATCGTAGTAATAAGCCGTAATCCAGGATTGCCTACCCGCCAGGCTAAACCAGAGCAGGGCCACGGTAACGCATTGGACCAGACTCCACGAGTGGCGACAGTAAATCGCTTCCCTGTCGCCACACACTTTCGCCCTCATCCAGCGACCAGAGAAAATACAGTCCGTTATTACCATAAGCTACAATAATATTAATTTTAGATAATCAACGGCACGTTTGCTGACAATAATGAGCAAAGGGTTACTATAGGCCTGTCTTTTTTTTTAGCAGGAAAGTAAAATGAAAAAAACAAAAGGGTTGATAATTGTTGCCCTTGCTTTCACCCTGGCGTCATGTGCTTCAATTCCTGAGAATATCAAAGGTAATAATCAACCAGATATACAAAAAAACTTTATCTCCGTGCATAACCAACCGGGATTATATACCGGTCAGCAGGCCCGCTTTGGGGGTAAAGTCATCAATGTGATTAACACCAAAACGGATACATTACTGGAAATCGCCGTTCTGCCACTGAACAACTATGCTAAACCGCAAATAGACGCGAGCTATCAGGGACGTATTCTTGCCCAGCAGAAAGGTTTTCTCGATCCGGTAAACTACAGAAACCATTTCGTTACTATTTTGGGGACAATTCAAGGAGATGAACCAGGATTCATCAACAAAATCCCGTACAACTTTGTTAAAGTTGATTTACAAGGTATTCAGGTTTGGCATTTAACGGAGTCAGTCAACACCACCTATAATATGTGGGATTACGGCTATGGCGCGTTCTGGCCTGAACCCATGTGGGGCGCCCCCTATTACGCTAATACAGTAACTCAGGTAACTCCGGAGCTAGTGAAATAATCTCTGTAGTAAGATGGCGCGAATATATACCGGAGTCGGGTACTGACAAACGCCCACCACATCACCCCGCGTTAGCCTTATTGCGCCATCCTGCTTTATGAGATCCTTCGCTTAGCACGCACTCTTCCTGTTACATATAATTTTACCCGCTAACACTTGAGCGAAAAAATGGGCTTTAGCCATCTCATGCCTGAGCATCTTTTGTTATTTACCGATAACTCTCCCACCCTGCCTGTAATAAAAGAACATTGGTGTTTACGATTTATTCAGGGATTACTATGAACAGAAAATGCTTACTGTTGATACCATTATTTTTTAGTAGCGTCATCATCACCGCCTGCGATAATAAACCTGCAGTAAAAACCACCGCGATGGAGCCCGAGGTCGGCGTTGTTACCTTAGCGCCCTCTTCAGTGAATATTAAAAGTGAACTTCCAGGTCGCGCGGTTTCATTTGAGATCGCCGAAATCCGCCCTCAGGTTGGTGGGATCATCATAAAACGCAACTTTATTGAAGGTGATAAAGTCAGCAAAGGAGAGTCACTGTATCAAATTGATCCTGCCCCGCTGCAGGCACGACTGGATTCAGCCAAAGGCGCGCTGGCAAAGGCACTGGCGACGGCCAATAATGTGCGTCTGACATTAAATCGGCAGTCAGCGTTAATAAAATCCAATTACGTCAGCCGCCAGGACTACGACACGACACGCTCACAGCTTAATGAAGCAGAAGCCAATGTCGCCGTCGCCAAAGCGGATCTTGAGCAGGCCACCATCAACCTTCGTTACGCTAATGTCACCTCACCGATTGATGGCATCAGCGGTAAATCCTCCGTAACCGTGGGTGCCCTGGTCACCGCAAATCAGGAAAACGCGCTGGTCACCGTTCAGCGGCTGGATCCGATTTATGTTGATTTAACACAGTCAGTACAAGATTTCTTACGCCTGAAAGAAGAGAAAGCCAACGGCAAAATTGCCCAGCAACAAGGCAAAATTCCAGTTGAGCTGATGCTGGAAAACGGCAAACCCTATCGCCATACCGGTACGCTTGAGTTTTCCGATCCCGCCGTCGATGAGACCACCGGATCGGTGACTTTGCGCGCCGTGTTCCCCAATCCTGAAGGTGAAATTTTACCCGGCATGTATGTCACGGCGTTGCTGGACGAAGGCAGCCAGAAGAACGTTTTGATGGTCCCCCAACAAGGGATTACGCATAACGAACAAGGAAAAGCCACCGCGCTGATCCTTGACCAGCAAAACGTGGTGCAACTGCGCGAAATAAACGCCGTGAAGGCCGTTGGCAATCAATGGCTGGTGACAGCAGGATTACGCCCCGGCGATCGGGTCATTGTGTCCGGATTACAAAGAATTCGTCCGGGAATCAAAGCCCGGGTCCTCCCTTCAAAACTGACCACTCCTGACGCGGGAACTGAACAGTAATATTTCAGGTATTAAGGACACTTTCTTCATGGCCAACTTTTTTATTGAGCGCCCGGTTTTCGCCTGGGTGCTCGCCATTATCATGATGTTTACGGGCGGTATCGCGATAATGAACCTGCCGATCGCCCAATATCCACAAATCGCTCCCCCAACCATTACCATCAGCGCTGCCTACCCAGGGGCAGACGCAAAGACCGTTGAAGACTCCGTAACTCAGGTGATTGAACAGAATATGAATGGTCTTGATGGCCTGATGTATATGTCATCCACCAGCGATGCGGCAGGTAATGCGTCGATTATCCTGACCTTCAAAACGGGCACGTCACCCGATATTGCGCAGGTTCAGGTACAGAATAAACTGCAGCTGGCGATGCCTTCTTTACCGCAGGAAGTACAGCAGCAAGGGATCAGTGTTGATAAATCCAGCAGCAATATTTTGATGGTCGCCGGCTTTATCTCTGATAATAACAGCCTGAGCCAATATGATATTGCCGACTATGTGGCCTCGAACATCAAAGACCCAATAAGCCGCACTGCCGGGGTGGGGAGCGTACAGTTATTCGGTTCGCAATACGCCATGCGTATCTGGCTGGATCCGCAAAAGCTCGACAAGTATAACCTCACACCTCAGGACGTCATTACCCAGCTCAAAGTTCAGAACAACCAGATATCGGGCGGGCAGTTGGGAGGCATGCCTCAGTCAGCCGATCAGCAGCTAAATGCGTCGATAATCGTCCAGACGCGCCTGCAAACTACCGATGAATTTGGCAAGATCTTCCTTAAAGTTCAGCAAGATGGTTCCCAGGTTCTGCTGCGCGATGTCGCGCGAATTGAGCTGGGTGCGGAAAATTATGCAACGGTTGCACGCTACAACGGAAAACCCGCCGCCGGGATTGCAATTAAACTTGCCGCTGGCGCGAATGCCCTGGAAACATCCCAGGCAGTCAAACAGGAGCTGAACAGATTATCGGCCTGGTTTCCGGCCAGCATGAAAACCGTTTATCCCTATGACACCACTCCGTTTATCGAAATTTCGATTCAGGGGGTTTTTCATACTTTGATTGAGGCAATCATTCTGGTATTCCTCGTCATGTATCTGTTTTTGCAAAGTTTCCGCGCAACGCTTATTCCCACAATCGCCGTTCCGGTAGTTATCCTTGGCACCTTTGCGATACTCGACATCGCGGGTTTTTCGATTAATACGCTCACGATGTTTGGCATGGTGCTGGCGATAGGGTTGTTAGTCGATGATGCCATCGTGGTGGTTGAGAACGTAGAACGCATTATTGCCGAAGAACACTTGTCACCAAAAGCGGCGACCCACAAAGCGATGGGCCAGTTGCAGAGAGCGCTGGTCGGTATTGCCGTTGTGTTATCCGCCGTATTTATGCCGATGGCATTTATGAGCGGAGCAACCGGTGAAATTTTCCGTCAGTTTTCTATCACTTTAATCTCCTCCATGCTGCTGTCGGTGTTTGTGGCGATGAGCCTGACGCCAGCACTCTGCGCCATGCTGTTGAAATCCCACGAGGGAGAAAAAGCAAACACACATTTTCTGTTTACCCGTTTCAATCACTTTATGGAGAAATGTACTCAGCACTACACGGACAGCACCCGTAAACTGCTACGTTGCACAGGCCGTTATATGGTCGTGTACTTAGTGATTGGCGCGGGCATGATTGTGCTGTTTCTACGTACCCCGACCTCCTTTTTGCCTGAAGAAGACCAGGGGGTATTCATGACCACCGCGCAATTGCCTTCGGGCTCAACGATGGTGAACACCAGCAAAGTGCTCGGGGAAATAACGGATTACTACCTGACGAAAGAACAGAAAAATGTCGCTTCGGTTTTCACCGTAGGCGGATTTGGTTTTAGCGGCCAGGGGCAAAACAACGGTCTGGCGTTTATCAGCCTGAAACCGTGGTCAGAACGCGTTGGTGAAGAAAACTCAGTTACCGCCATTATTCGACGGGCGATGATGGCCTTAAGCACCATCAATAATGCCGTCGTTTATCCGTTTAATTTACCCGCTGTTGCAGAACTGGGAACGGCTTCAGGGTTTGACATGGAGCTGCTGGATAACGGTAACCTTGGGCATGAAAAAATGATGCAGGCCCGAAACGAGCTTCTGGCGCTGGCCAACCAGTCGTCCGGTGAGGTCGACGGGGTGCGCCCGAATGGTCTGGAAGATACACCGATGTTCCGCATTCATGTCAACGCCACGAAGGCAGAAGCCATGGGCGTTGCATTATCGGATATCAATCAGACCATCTCTACGGCGTTCGGTAGTCGCTATGTCAATGATTTCCTGAATCAGGGACGCGTTAAAAAAGTGTATGTCCAGGCCGATACGCCGTTCCGTATGTTGCCGGATAATATTAATCACTGGTACGTACGTAATGCCTCCGGCGCTATGACGCCGCTTTCGGCCTACTCATCCACCGAGTGGACCTACGGTTCTCCCCGCCTTGAACGCTACAACGGTCAGCCTGCAATGGAAATTCTGGGCCAGCCGGTCGAAGGGAAAAGCAGCGGCGATGCGATGAAATTTATGGCATCGCTGATAAATAAACTGCCTGCGGGCGTCGGCTATGCCTGGACCGGTCTGTCTTATCAGGAGGCGCTGTCCACAAACCAGGCACCAATGCTGTACGGCATTTCGCTGATCGTCGTGTTTCTGGCACTGGCGGCACTGTATGAAAGCTGGTCGATACCGTTCTCGGTAATGCTGGTTGTGCCAATCGGGGTGGTCGGCGCTTTGCTGGCGACCGACTTGCGCGGCCTGAGCAATGATGTTTACTTCCAGGTCGGCCTGCTCACCACCATGGGGCTCTCGGCTAAAAACGCCATTCTGATCGTCGAGTTCGCCGTCGAGATCATGCAAAAGGAAGGAAAAACGCCGCTTGAAGCCGCAGTAGAGGCCGCGCAAATGCGCTTACGCCCTATTTTGATGACGTCACTGGCCTTTATCTTAGGGGTTATCCCTCTGGCAATAAGCAACGGCGCGGGCTCTGGCGCGCAAAATGCCGTCGGTACGGGTGTTATTGGTGGGATGCTGGCCGCAACAGTGCTGGCGATCTACTTTGTTCCGCTGTTCTTTGTTCTCGTAGAAAACATGCTGGCGCGATTCAAAACACGGCGCTGATTCCCTGCCCTCGTACGTGATTATCCCTGGGATAAGTTTATTAAATCCCAGGGATTCTCAATGCTCTCTCAGAGAAAGGGTTCCGTTCACCTTAAGTTCTTCATTTCATTACAGTGACGATACTGTGACTACGTTAAGAGTGGCATTCTCCACCACACTTGAGTCCCTCTGCTCTGCGGGTAATCAATGCCCGGTGGCGCTTCGCTTATCAGGTCTACGGTTGTTAGCGGGCCCTGTTATCCAGCGAATTTCTCGTGGATAGCAGGGTAAACATTACGGGGATTTTTTCTTGTAGGGTAACAACTAAGGTAGGTACAGAGGTTGTCAATTCTGACTCATGCCAGGCTATCAAAACGGGTAATCAATAGTGCAGACCGGAACCCTTCAGATTTACGGCCAGCTCGCCCAATTTAGTATCAGGGTGTCGATGACACATTTTAATCATCTTGGGTACAGCGACAGTTTCCACCTCATGCAGGGGAACATAATCATCGCCTTTAAAGTCCGAATTTTTATTAACAATCACAAAGGCTATTGCTGTCATGTATTGCCGACTCATATCAACGAATTCTTTACAGGTCATATCTTGTGGCGCCGCTTCCGTTGCCTGTGTAGCAAAAGCACGGCTCATCGGCGCCATAACAGAGGTCATAAGAATAGCTGCAGAGACAATCAATTTAATATTCACAATGCGCTCCAGAAGTAGCATTAATTTTTATCGGCGAGTTTTTCAGTTTGTACCAACGACGCATTTCTGCGCAGACTGATAAAAGCCAAAGAACTAAAAATCATCTCAACGCCTATAAAGATGGAGGTAAACACATAAGAACGGTCGGGATCCATATTCAGCCATACGGCTGCAATAAGCAGGTCAAAAATACCGATAAAAATATTCCATCCATAGCCCGGACTGCGGAACATTTTGACGCCGGAAGCAACACGAAAAATCCCGCCAAGAATAAACAGGCAGCAAAAAACCATTGCCAATGAATTCATACCTATCACAGGATTTTCGAGGAAACAGTATCCCAGCAGCAACCATGCGATAGCAAAAAAGGCATAGGTAAATTTGGCTTTCAACTGCTTTTTACCCGAGGAAAACAGGCTGTAAATAGAATAGAAGCCGCACACCAGGAACATAAAACCTGTTGCATAGCTTAAGTAAACACCTGCAGCGATTGGATAGATTAAGCAGCAGATGCCGCAAACCAACAACAGCACGGCCATGATTGTGGCGTGTCTTTTATAATGAAATAGTGTTTTTTCATTAAATGCTTTCAGGCTACGCTGATTAAAAACAAACATACATCCTCCGTTACATAGAAACGCAATGTAACCTACTAATAAAAGAGTAATATTCACTTAATACATATCACTTACAATAGGATGATAAGACTTTCACTCCGAATTCGTATATAAGAATAAAGGAATGTCATTATCCGTATAATCCTACATGTGTCAGACGTCTGACACCTGTAAGATTAAACGCTCATTATTCTATCCTGGCTCTGATTCCACTCTTCGAAGTTATTTAATATGCTTATTTCGTTTGGTGAGATATACCAAATTTATTCAGGAGAAAGTAATGAAAAAGATTATTCTTGCAGGTCTGCTTGCAACCATGATGGGCTCAGCCCCGGTACTGGCAGCTACCACTACCACGCCGGCACAAACTGCTACCGCCAATGTACAAAAAGAAGCTGCCGATATTATGCAGGTCGCAGTACAAGGTGCAAACGCGATGCGTGATATTCAGCTTGCCCGTCTGGCCCTGTTTCATGGACAGCCTGACAGTGCTAAAAAGTTAACCGATGACGCCGCTTCCCTGCTTGCAGGTGACAGCCACGACTGGGCGAAATTTGTAAAAGCTGCGCCTAAAGCCAAGATGATTGACGATCAGTACGTGATTATTAACGCTACAATTGCGCTGTCAGAAGACTATATTGCCACCCCAGCTAAAGAATCTGCTATCAATACAGCGAATGGCAAAATGGCTAAAGGCGACTGGAAAGGTGCTGTGGATACCTTGCAACTGGCGGGTATCAGCGTGCTTCAGACCCAATACCTGATGCCCCTGAATCAGACGCGTAAAGCCGTTGCCAGCGCTCAAAAACTGCTGTCTTCAGGTAAATACTATGAAGCAAACCTTGTGTTAAAGGGTGCTGAAGAAGGCATTGTGATCGATAGCGAGATGCTGGGCGCAGGCCAGTAATACTCAGCACTACGGAGTGTTGAACCAGGACTTTCTCTCCTGATCGGGTTGCTACGGCAACCCGATCAGGGGGGTTAATGGCTAATCAGACTGTTAATCTCAATCTCAATTTCCCGCATGACGGCAACAATCTTCTGTAATGCTTCCTGGCGTACTGCCAGAGGAAGATCGTCATGTCGCATCGATTCAAAAGGTTCGCATAGCGTCTGAAGAGCAGTAATGCCCAGAATTTGCGCCGAACCATGCAACCGGTGAAGGGCTCGCAAAAACAGCTGGGGTTCGTCTTGCTCAACGGCTTTCTCAGCCGCCTGTAAATCGCTAAACGTTGCCTCGCGGAATGTTTCGAGTATCTCGTTCATTAATGCGCGATCGCCGCCGGTATTTTCCGTCAAGACATTGAATTTCAAATGCCGGATTGCACATGGAGACGAATAACCGGTTTCGATTTTGCTTAATTCATGCGTCAGTGTCTGAATCGAGACGGGCTTAAACAGACACAAATTCATGCCGTTTTGCAGACACCTGTCACGTGACTGTGGGAGCGCGCTGGCCGTCAGTCCCCATATTTGTAAATGAGGCTGCTGACGACGTAACGAAGCCGCAAGATCAAACCCGTCCTTCTTCGGCATATTCACATCGGTAATCAACAGGTCGTATGATTTTTTAGCCAGTTTGGCTTCGGCTTCCTCACCATCACACGCTTCATCCACGCTGTAACCAATGGCGTTCAACTGTCGCTTAAGCAACAGGCGATTGGTCGGGTTGTCATCTGCTATCAAAATAGACAGACACGGCAGCGGCAACAGCGCCCCCGGCGTGTTGCTATCCGGTACAACTGACTGGCGGGCAGTCTCAACCGGCAGCGTTATGGTAAACGTAGTTCCTTGCGCCGGGACGCTCATCAGCTCCAGCGTACCGCCCATCAGCGTCACCAGCTCTTTGCAGATAAATAATCCCAGACCAGACCCCGTTTGTTGACGCCCACAGCGCCCCTGAGCGTAGCGACGAAACAGCCCGGCCTGCTCCTCTTCGCTAATCCCGCAACCGGTGTCGCTAATGGCGATGGTCAGGGTACCGTGATTCTCCCCGTCAGGGGTTAAACGGGCCGTCACATGAATGCTACCCTGCTCGGTAAACTTCAGCGCATTGCCCACCAGGTTGGTGAGAATTTGCCGCAAAGCTTGTTGATCGACAAACACCCGCTCGTTTGCCGGCAACTGGCTTACGCAAGCAAGCGTAACGCCTTTCTGTCTGGCTAAGGCATCAAAAGAGTGACACTGCAATTCAATGAGCTGCGAGAGATCCGTCCATTGAGGAACAACCTGATATTTACCAGACTCAATCTTATCAACGTCCAGAATCTTACCGATCAGCCCAAGCAATGACTGGGCTGTCGCTGCGGTAAGAGCAATCGCCTCTTTTCGTTGTGCCGGGCTGAGTTCTGAGCTCGACAGTAATTCCAGAAAGCCCACAATCGAGCTGACAGGGGTACGTAATTCATGGCTCATGCTCGCAAGAAAGCGACTTTTGGCCTTGGTTGCTTCAATCGCTTTATTTTTTTCGGTTTCCAGTTCTTGAGACAATGCCTCTTTGAGATGAAGCTGCTCTTCCAGCTGCCGCTGCGATTGTTTTCTTTTATTTACCTCACGGGAGAGTGAGATCCCCCAGATCAGGCTAATTGCTATCAGCAACAGCGCAAACACCACCAGTTGATAGAACTGTTTGCTATACCGACTCCAGAGATCGACCTGCGTATTAGAAATTTTCGACCACTTCTCCGTCATCTGCAAAATCTCACGCGGCGGTATCGCCTGCAGCGCTTTATCCATTACGGACTTCAACATGGGCTCGTGGGGAGAAACCGCAAAGCTCACCGACGCGCCAGGCATATCTGGTAGCCTAAAAAAGTGCATGTTTTTCTGGTAGTCATGATCGACCATGAACCTTGCCGACAATTCGGTAGCAATTGCCGCGTCAACCTTGCCATCCCTGAGCATAGTCATCGCGACGCTGCCAGTATCAGCATCCACCCAGGTGGCCTGCGGGTAGCGTTGTTTCAGGTCACTTTCCAAAACATGTCCGGCGGGCAACGCAATACGGATCGGTGTATTCAGTAACGAGTCGGCCGTTTCATCGCGGGAAGTGATAATCACAAACGCCACATTCATCAGCGGATCGCTAAAGGTCGAATTGTGCTGATTTTGATTTGTCAGGGTGATAGTGGGATACATATCCCATCGTTCGCCGCTTATTTGTTTGGTCTGTTCACTTTTGGTGTTGGCCAAAACCGGCTCAAAATCAATCCCCGTTTGCAGATGAATAATATTCAGCAAATCGCCAAGAATTCCACGTAACTCACCGCTGCGATCGACAAGCGTGTAAGGCGGATAATCTGGATTGATAAGAATGCGAATAGTATGTTTCTTCTTCAGCCACGCTTTTTCCTGATCGGTAAAAGGAATAGGCGCATTCAGAAAAGCAAGGTTACCGCGGTTCAGCCAGTTCTGCATGACCTGCATATGAATTTCATTACTGATTGACGTAATGAAACCATCAAGAATATTTCTTAATACTGGCTGGTCGTCCTTCACCACAAAATAATTATATTGCTCTTGTTTATCAAAGTAGTGCGTAATAACCAGTGATTGCGAAAAATATCGGGAGACACAATGACTGCTGGTGATATTGTTCCCAATATAATATTGGTTATCACCGTTCACTACCGATGCCATGGCCTGATACTCGTCGTCGAAAAATGAGACTTTAGCTTCAGGAAAAGCATCCTGGATAACATCAAGAAAAGGACAATCTCGCACACACGCGACGCTAACCGGATGCTCCGAGGTCAGCGGCAGCATGGTGTTTTTTAGCGAGGTCACAAGCGTCGGCCACGTCGTCAGTAATGCCGAAGTGCGCAATAAATGGCCGCCGACATCTTGTCGCCGGGACAGCTGAGTTATCAATGTATCTACATCGTTACTGGCAAGTGCGGTCAGCGCTTCTTGCTCATTATCATACTGCTTTATAACAATTTTTATATTGAGATTCTTTTGCATTAACGCAAGATAATCCGCATTGACGCCCCGATAATATTCACCGCTATTTTGATAAACAATGGGGGAGACTTCCGGTAACCAGGTGCCAACAACCAAGGTTTTTTTATGCGCTAACCAGTTTGTTTCTTCCCTGTTCAGGCCGATATGTTGTACTGAGGTATTATAGTTACTTTTTAGCTCAACTTGCCGGGCTGAGCTTACACCCGTAGAAAACCCGATGGTAAATATGACCATCAAAAAAATAAACAAGCGTTCCAGCATTACTCTATCCTATTTTATTTCTTTGCGCATAATCATAAATTTCCATTAATGACGAGCAATCTAATTTTTCCATCAAACGGCTTTTATAGGTGCTTACCGTTTTATTACTGATGTTCATTTTGCTGGCAATAGTGCTGTAATCCATACCGTTAAGAATATAACGCAACACTCTCATTTCCTGGGTCGACAACGTATCAAGCTTATCCTGTTCGCTGACAGATGAGCCAGTAAAATGCTCAAGGGAAAAGGGAAAATAGCTATACCCATTTTTTGCAGCTTCGATTGCGGCAAGAATATTATTCATACCCTCTTTTTTACTCACAAATCCATTGGCACCATATTCGGCGCTACGTTTGCCGTAAAAAAATTCATTTTTGGCTGAAATGATAATGATTACACCAGCATAGTGCCGCTTTCGCAGTTGCTCCAGCACTTCGATGCCGCTGATGCCCGGAATATCCACATCAATAATCAGTAGCTCCGGCTTAGTTTTTTCAACGGTTTGGACCACATGCTCTCCGCTGTCGAGCTCGGTGGTTACGGTAATACCATTAGTATCGAGTAAGTTGCGGATGGCTATGCGAGCTAATGGGTGATCATCAACGATTATCGCGTTCATTGCGTATAAGAATCCCGATAAATAAAGAGAGGCGATGGCTATCGAGCAGGTGAGCCTTAAGCATTATAATTTATAAAAATAAGGCGTTATCAGGTAAATCCTAACACATTCACACGTATATTTATTAGTTTTTTATAAAAACGAAGAATAAGGCATAAATGCAACACTGTATTTTACAAATTTTAAACCTTGAGCCTATCTAAATATCAAACCATTAACACAACCAAAAGGAATATTCCTACACGCGTAGGATAAATCTCTCATTTATTATGATTCATTCTTAATGGCCGGGGTCATATAACCAGGGGGAGTTTTCATCACAACGGCAAAGGTGTATATGCAGAATAGCTATCTAAGAATCATTTTTATACCAGGTCAAATCTGGAGAAAAAGATAATAAACCTGCTGATTTGATAGTAAAACGCCCTGTGGCTCAGGAATCAGCAGAGCCACAGGAGTCAGTCATGAATCAGGCTTTACTGGGCAACGCCCCAATAGCATGGGAGCTTTTCACGGTCAGCGTAACGACGGCAGAACACAACAGCGCGGCAATCATAAAGATAAAGGCGCTGTTATAACTTCCACCACTGCTTTGGATCAGCCAGCCGATGATAGGTGCAGAAACGACTCCCGCCATCTGACCGCCAAAGTTAACGATCCCGGATGCCCGCCCCATGATGTTGCTGGGAATGGTGTCCATCAGAATGCCCCAGAATGTCGCCATGGCGAAGAACATGAACAGGGCTGAAATACACTGATAAACCACCGCCATATCTGCACTGCTCACGCTGAAGGTCAGGTACAGGAAACCCGCGGCAATAACGGAGGTCACGACATACAACGTTTTACGCTGGGGTTTAAATTTATCTGAGCAATAGCCGCCTAACAACGTTCCGCCTGCGCCAAACAGGAAGGGAATGGCCGCCATGACGCCGGTTTTTGCCAGAGAAAACTCACGAACGGTGATCAGGTAGCTTGGCAGCCAGGTTGAAAAGCCCCAGAAGGTGATATCAAACAAAAACCAGATACTTGCCATTTGCCAGAGCACCGGCATTTTGAGGACGTCTTTAAACGCGATGCCGCTGGTGTTTTGCAGGCTTCCCTGCTCGTCAGCAGCCAGTTCCGCCAGATCCTGCTGCGTAATTGCGGGGTGATCTTTCGGATTGTCACGGGTAAAAAAGTAGATCCCCGCCGCGATAAACAGACCCGGAATACCTAGCACGATAAAGACCATGTGCCAGCCAAAGGCCCCGATTATGCTTGCAGCTACCACTACCGCCAGCGCCGGGCCTAAGGTGTTTACCGTTGACTGAATCGCCGTGGCGCGGCCACGCTCTTTCGACGGGAAATAGGTTGATATCATCTTCCAGGAAGCCGACGGGAAACAACCTTCACCAACACCAAAGAAGAAGCGAACGGCCAGCATTAGCGGCAGCGTCAACACGGCGCCGGTTAAGCTGGTGAAAACAGACCACCAGGCAATACCGATGGCCATGATTTTGCGCGAACCAAACTTATCCGCCAGTAAACCGCCGGGAATTTGAAATGCGGCATAACCAATAAAAAAGGCGCTAATAATTAACCCTTGTTGGGTTGTATCCAGATTTAAATCTTTGCCGATATAAGGGAGCGAAACGCTCATCACCATTCTGTCGAGAAAAGAGAGCAGCCACGCTAGCCAGATCAATGTCAGGACGGTATACCTTGCTTTCCAGGTCTTTGGTTTACCTGAAGGTAAAGACGTTTGTAGGTTCATTGTGATGTCCTTAGGGTGTAGTGATCTACCGCGGCCATAAATGGTCGCGATAAATCAATGCGTGTTTAGCGTTATTTATTAATATTGTTTTCTAATAACCGTACCGCTACAGGCATAACTTTCAGTGCCATTGATTAAGGCAATGCGCCCATTAACCATGACAATTTCAATCCCTTCCGGATATTGATTGGGTTCAACAAAAGTGCCCTTATCGGCAATGGTGTTAGGATCGAACATCACAATATCCGCCGCATAACCCACTTTCAGCAGCCCACGATCCTGCAGGCCTAATACCTCAGCGGGTTTGCCAGTCATCTTACGGATTGCCGCTTCCCAGCTCAGACATCCCTCTTCACGCACATATTTACCGAGCACACGAGGGAATGCGCCAAACACGCGCGGGTGCGGTTTGCCAGCCCCCATTAAACCGTCGGTACAGACGTTTTGCTCAGGACGGCAAAGGAACTTAATCACATGCTCTTCAGTACCGTAAAAGTCGACCATCCCAACGGCGTTTTCTTCTTCAAACAGCAGATCGAAGGTGGCGTTGTACGGATCTTTTCCGCGTAGCTCGCCCAACTGAACGAGGTTAAGACCGACGGCATCCTGGTTTTTTGTCGTTTTCACGCTGGTGACAAAAATCTGGTCCAGCCCGGCAAAATCGATAAAGTTATCCCAGCCAGGAATGCCCTGCTGAATATCGTCGATCATTTTGGCGCGCAGTTCAGGCGAGGCCAGCCGCTCAAGTAATTTGTCAGTGCCACCGGAGTGGACCCACGGCGGCAGGATCACGCCGAGCATCGTGCTGCCCGCCACATACGGATACTGGTCGAAAGAGATACGAATCCCCTCTTCCTGCGCCTGTTCCAACATGCCCAGCATCTGGTCAATCAGCCCCCAGTTTTTCTTACCGCAAACCTTCATATGTGAAATATGCAGCCAGACACCGGTGGCGGTGGCGATATCAATCAGTTCCTGCGTTGAGTTGATAATATCGTCTGCTTCACTGCGCTGATGCACTACAAAGATCCCGTCATATTTCGCCGTCACTTTGCACAGTTCAATCATTTCGGCGGTATCGCCAAAGGCGCAAGGCATGTAGATGAGCCCAGTGGAAAGACCAAACGCCCCCGCTTGTAACTCCCGCTCAAGGATTTCGCACATCTTCGCCACATCCTCACGAGTAGAGGGGCGCCCATCCAGGCCCATGGCTTCCATGCGTACGTTGCCATGCGGAACTAAATACGCGAGGTTTGTCGCCGGATGACGCGATGCCAGCAGATTGAGGTAGCCGTCTGTGTTTTTATATTTCCAGTCTATTTTGTCGGTATCGCCATCCAGTCCGGCGATATTTTTACGCCAGGCCGGAATATATTCTTCAGGCAACGGCGCCAGGGCGACACCATCCTGCCCTAACAGCTCGGTGGTAATACCCTGACGAATTTTTGCCGACAGCGCGGGGTTAATAATGGCCGACAGGTCAGAGTGCGTATGGGTATCAATAAAACCAGGACAAATAATTTTTCCCGTTGCGTCAATAACCTGCTCATTAACGCCAACGTCAATTTGTCCGATTGCGACAATGCGTCCTTCGTCAACCATCACATCGGCAATTCTGCCTTTGCTGCCCGTCCCATCGATTACATTTCCGTTTTTGAAAATGGTTTTCATCGTTATTCTCCATAGCGGTGTCGCTTCACGACACCACTTGTAAGGTAAGAGGTTGTTATCTTTCTTTTTATTGGCGATAGAGTGTCTGAATGATGCTGTAATAGCCGCTGGCCGAGCCGGTTAACTGATCAATCTCGATATATTCATCGATGGTGTGGGCCAGGTTTTCACGTGAAGGTCCGAAGCCGATAGTTTTAATTCCCGCTTCGCCCGCATAGTGGCTGCCGTTGGTGCAAAATGAGTACTGTGTGATGGTTGGATTAAACCCGGCCTCGCGAACGCCAGCCAGAGCGGCCTGCACGAATTCGTCAGACTCGTCATACACCCAGCCCGGGAAGAAGCGCTCGCCCTCAATCGTGGCACCGGTATAGCAAGACTCCTGACCTACCGCGTAGGAGACACGGGCCTTAAACTGCGGATCCTGTGCGGTAAGTTCCGCAAGCGCATTTTCCAGTGGGGCAATAACACTTTCTTTGGTTTCACCCACCAGCAAACGACGATCGTAGGTTGCGCGACAATAATCCGGCACTACCGAGGCTCCCGGGTATGGCGAAGATTTAATGTCGGTAAGCTCC
>NZ_JAHLRC010000229.1:0-2831 GCF_018919545.1 Citrobacter sp. S46_ASV_140 | reverse complement strand
GTTGTATATTGATGCAACGATGATTTTATAGCTCGGGCGACTTTTCAGGCGCAGAGTTAGCGGTGAAATTTGACGGTGTGCCAAGCTGATATTCTGCAATGCGGCACAATCATCCGGTCAGACAGGTATTGAGCATGTTCATAACCCGATTGATTGCCCTGCCCGGGAGTCCACTTTAGCCCAGGGCCGACACAGTAATTGTATCTAACACGTTTATTTTATTAAGTTTTTGATAACAATTAGTTAATTAATTTATTCATTCGCCTATTCCGCTGTTCTGCAAAAACGTCATTTGCAGCTTTTGTCCATCATCTAACCAGTAATTACTTTCTTAACGCTAGCCTCTTCATCCCCTCGCTCATGATATAAATTTATAAACAACATTAAAAATAGCGTTTTAATCTTAAAAAAACAATTTAATCGATATTTACATTTACCGAATATTCAAACAATGGTCTTATATTCCAACCTTACAGCGTGACGCGAAATGTTGTTCTGCAACCTAATGCGCCACTCCAGAGAAGGTGAAATGAATCATCAACATCTGTTCAGATGCCAGGGATGATGTAGCGCGAACCAGGGAGCAGGGAAAAAGTTTCACGCTACTGACAAAAGTAAATTTGATTATGAAAATGGGATATACACAAATGTTTAACAAAACATTCATCGTAGCGGCATTGATGGTTTCCGGCTCTGCATTTGCAGCTGAATCAACCGGCGTAGCGGGTGGCACTATTACCTTTAACGGTTCAGTGTCCGATACCACCTGTAACGTGGTGACCAATAACGGTTCAGACTTCACGGTAAACCTTTCCCCTATTGCTGTGGGTGATATGGGCACCACCGCCGGTGTTGTTAAAACCAACGCCAAAGACTTCACCATGAATCTGAAAAACTGCTCTGCGGCATCGGACGAAGCTAAAACGCTTAAAATCACTTTCAGCAGCAGCAACCTGTCGGATGACGCTAAATACCTGAAAAACTACAGCGACAATGGCGCCGAGGGTGTGGGTATTGCGCTAACCAAAGACGGTAACACTGCCGTACCGTTTGATACCGCTTTCGATACTGGTCTGAGTTCCGCTGACGCTGCCACCGAAGATGGCGTCACACTGACCATGTATGCCAACTACTACAACTACGGTGGCGCGGCCGTAACAACCGGTAAAGTAGTTACTGACGCAACTTATTCCTTCAGCTACGACTAACTCATTCAGCCGGGGTCTCCCCGGCTCTCCTCTACGACATTATGAAAACTCTGATATTTTTTCTTGCGGCTACGTTCATTTCCATGAATGCCAGCGCAAGCGTTGTGATCAACGAAACGCGTGTTATTTATCCGGCCAGCGCCAAATTTGTGTCGGTGCAACTGGTAAACGACAGCGAACAAACCCATCTGGTGCAGTCCTGGATTGACGAGGGCGATGCTTCCGCCGCGCCGGAGAAAGTCAAAGTGCCGTTTTCTCTGCTGCCTCCGGTCGTAAAAATGAGCGGACACGCCGGACAGGCTCTGAAAATCTCGGCGATGAACACCCATTCGCTGCCAAAAGACCGCGAAAGTGTGTTCTGGCTTAACGTTCTGGATGTCCCTCCCGTCCCTGAAGGGAGTGGAGATAGCTACCTACAAGTGGCCATTCGCAATCGTATAAAACTGTTCTATCGTCCGGATCAACTGAGCGATCTCGACAGCAGCGTGGCGGAGAAAATTACCGTTTCGACTTCTGGCGGTCACACTTGCCTGAAGAATAATTCGCCATATTACATGACCATCCCTCAGGTCGTGACATGGCAGGGGGGCGAGCTAAAGCAAAGCCGAAAAGATAATTTACTGGCTGAGACTGCGTTTATACCGCCGTTTGGCTGCGCGCTGGTATCCAGCAAAATTCAGTCCGGTGGGCAATATCGCCTAACCTGGCTTGATGATTATGGCGCAAAGAGATTCAGCACTATCCACTGATATCCCAGATAAATGACTCCAGGTTCAATTCTGATGAAAAACAGTTCTCTGTTTCGTATAAGTTTGCTAGTTCACTCTGTCAGCCTCGCGATATTTTCATACGGCGCGTTGGCGGAGGATTTTAATAGCAGCCTGCTGGTAGGTAATTCAGCAGATATGGACTGGAGTAATTCTCGGCTGGTTATGACGCCGGGGGCTTATGATTTGGATGTTTATGTGAATAACGTCTGGCGCGGGAAATTTAATATTTCCGTCGCTAATGACGATAAAGGTACTCTGCTTATTAATAAAGACGACGCATCTCTACTGGATATTCAGGGGCTGGATGATATTGTAAATAAAAGCACCGCTGAAAAGCTCGACGTTAATACCCTGCTACACGGAGGGAAAAGCGCCCTGATACCCGGCACACTGCGTCTGGATTTAGAAGTACCTCAGGCTTTCGTAAAAGAATATAGCCGTAACTGGGTGTCACCGCAAAAATGGGATCAGGGAATTAATGGCCTGTATACCAATTACAATTTCAACTATTACAATTTTCACGGCCTGCAGAATGGCTATAGTGACAGCGATAATCTGTATTTATCGCTGAACAGCGGACTAAACATGTATGGCTGGCATTTTCTCGATAGCTCATCGTGGATGCGCTACAGCGCAATGAACAAAGGTAGCTGGATAAATACCACGCGTTTTGTTGAAAAACCAATTGCGGCAATCGATTCGGTACTGCGCATTGGTCGAAGCTATACGACGTCTGATTATTTTGACACGGTCCGTTTTCGTGGGGTGACACTGAATAAAAGTCGTCAGATGTTACCGGACAGCGAAAACGTTTATATGCCAGTGATCGAAGGTGTTGCAACCAGTTCAGCGG
>NZ_JAHLRC010000228.1:0-2967 GCF_018919545.1 Citrobacter sp. S46_ASV_140 | reverse complement strand
GGGTTACGCCCGCTTGCAAACGGCAGGTGATGGTTTCCAGAATTCCGCGCGGGAAGTTGCCCAGATGCGGGGTGAAGATCACCTCCGCACCAAGGTGAGTAGCGATTTCCGGCTGATGGCGATGGGTAAACACGCCATACGGCTGCAGGCTCACCTCACAAAAGCTGTTGGAAATAGCCGCCTTACGTCCCGCGCCGCTCACGCCGCTGGTGGCGTTAATTACCGGCCACTGGCTGAGATCCAGCAGCCCGGCATCAATCAGTGGTTTCAGCGACAGCTGCGCCGCCGTCGGGTAGCAACCCGGCACGGCAATCAGATTCGCGTCTTTCAGTTGGTCTGCGCTCCACTCCGCCAGTCCATAAACCGCCTGCTCCAGCAGGTCGGGATGCTGATGGGTAAAGCCGTAATATTTTTCATAGAACGCGCCGTCGTTTACGCGAAACGCGCCCGAGAGGTCAAACACCACGCATCCGGCCTGCAAAAACTGCGGGGCCAGGTCATGGCTCACCTCATGTGCCGTTGCGAGGAACACAACGTCCACCCCTGCGCTAAACTCGCTGATATCTGACATTGGCTGTAACGGTAAATCGACAATGCCTTTCAACTGCGGATGCAAATCGGAGATTAATTTTCCTGCATCATTGCTTTGCGCTGAGACGGTCAAAGCGGTTATGGTCATATCAGGATGGCGATTTACATAGGTCACAAGCTCTGCGCCGGCATAGCCACTGGCGCCCACAATCAGCGTATTCAACATCGGGGCTGCTCACCTTCTTAGATTCTGTTGCCAGATATAAGCCTTTATCACCTCACCTTACACTTGGTGGGTTTTATTACGCTCAACGTTAATGTATTTTTATTCACAAATACTGCATGAATATTGATACTATCATGACCCGAGGTGTGTCAACAATGAAAAACAATTTACCGCCATTTATCGAGATATACCGCGCTCTGATTGCCATGCCGTCGATTAGCGCCACCGAAGAAGCGCTCGACCAAAGTAATGCAGGTTTAATCACTCTGCTGGCGGGCTGGTTCAAAGATTTAGGCTTTAATGTGGAGGTCCAGCCGGTTCCCGACACGCGCAATAAATTCAATATGCTGGCAAGCATTGGACAGGGAGCCGGTGGTTTGTTGTTGGCGGGCCATACCGATACCGTCCCCTTTGACGACGGACGCTGGACGCGCGATCCGTTCACCCTGACCGAGCATGACAATAAGCTCTACGGTTTGGGTACGGCAGATATGAAAGGCTTCTTCGCCTTTATCCTCGACGCGCTGCGTGACGTCGACGTCACTCAACTGAAAAAGCCCCTGTACATTCTGGCCACTGCCGATGAAGAGACCAGCATGGCGGGAGCGCGTTATTTCTCTGAAACCACCGCTTTACGCCCGGATTGCGCGATCATTGGCGAACCCACCTCCCTGCAACCGGTCCGCGCACACAAAGGTCATATCTCTAATGCGATTCGCATTTTGGGACAATCGGGTCACTCGAGCGATCCGGCTCGTGGCGTGAATGCCATTGAACTGATGCATGATGCCATCGGTCATATCATGAATCTGCGCGATGACCTGAAAGAGCGCTATCACCATGATGCTTTTACCGTCCCGTATCCGACGTTAAATTTGGGTCACATCCACGGCGGCGACGCCGCCAACCGAATCTGCGCCTGCTGCGAGCTGCATATGGATATTCGCCCACTGCCCGGCATGACGCTTAACGATCTCAATGGCTTACTTAACGACGCGCTGACCCCGGTCAGCGAGCGCTGGCCGGGTCGCCTGACGGTGTCGGAGCTACATCCGCCAATTCCAGGCTATGAGTGCCCACCAGATCATCAACTGGTACAAGTGGTTGAGAAACTGCTGGGCGCACAGACAGAAGTGGTGAACTACTGCACCGAAGCGCCGTTTATCCAGACGCTTTGCCCGACGCTGGTGTTAGGGCCTGGCTCCATTAATCAGGCGCATCAGCCGGATGAGTATCTGGAAACTCGTTTTATTAAGCCAACCCGCGAATTGATCACCCAGGTTGTGCATCATTTCTGCTGGCATTAACCGCTTATCGCCTCGCTAACCCTTTAGTGGTAAGCGAGGTAATTTATTAACATTTCCATAAGCAAAGCTTATTTGATTCGATGTGAATTAAATAACGTAAATTCCCGTCATTTTTTCGTTTGCTGAACCGATTTCGCAGCAATTGACGTCACGACTTTTACGTGGCTTTATAAAAGACGGCTAACATACAAAGTCCGAGAGATTTCGCGTCACAGCAAGGCGGCAAGCGAGCTCATACCAGGAGCTTACATAAGTAAGTGACCAGATGGGCAAGCGCAGCCAACGCCGATGTCGCGCGAAAGATACAGGACGCATAAATTAAAGATGGGGTGTCTGGGTTAATATGAACGAACAATATTCCGCGTTGCGTAGTAATGTCAGTATGCTCGGCAAAGTGCTGGGGGAGACCATCAAGGATGCGCTGGGAGAGAACATTCTTGACCGCGTAGAAACAATCCGTAAGTTGTCCAAATCATCCCGCGCCGGCAATGAAGTCAATCGCCAGGAGCTGCTCACTACGCTGCAAAACCTGTCTAACGACGAGCTGCTGCCGGTTGCCCGCGCGTTTAGCCAGTTTCTGAACCTGGCCAACACCGCCGAGCAGTACCACAGCATTTCGCCAAAAGGCGAAGCAGCCAGCAACCCGGAAGTGATTGCTCGCACTCTGCGTAAACTGAAAGAGCAGCCCAACCTCGATGAAGCCACCATCAAAAAAGCCGTCGAATCTCTCTCCCTGGAGCTGGTTCTCACTGCCCACCCGACCGAGATCACCCGCCGTACGCTGATCCATAAAATGGGTGAAGTGAACGCCTGTCTCAAGCAACTTGATAACAAAGACCTCGTCGATTACGAGCGCCATCAGTTGATGCGCCGTCTGCGCCAGTTGATTGCCCAGTCCTGGCA
>NZ_JAHLRC010000227.1:0-2972 GCF_018919545.1 Citrobacter sp. S46_ASV_140 | reverse complement strand
TGGTTAGATTGGTCAATAGCAACAAACGATCCTGATTCAATACCAAGACTTTACCTGCACGCCCACGCACCTGGATAAAGTCATTACAAATCTGACTTTCTAATTCATTGATATATTTACGATTAACTGTTGCACGATCAGTTTTCTTCCCCTGAAACTGTTCGATAGACACAGATATTAGCTGTCGGAATGCTTCCTCCAGATTTTCTGCATTTTCGCGAGCAGAGAGATCACGTTCCTCCTTGCTGATAAACTTCTGGATATATTCATTAAGATCATCCAATACTTGATTAGGTTCTCCTGAATAATTTATACAGTCTTGGTACACTTGCCATAAAGGACGTTTTTTCTTCTCTTTTTTCCATTGTAAAACTTCCAATGCAGAAAGCATCGGGAAAAGTTTCTCACATTGACTGGAAAATAATTTATAACCAAAACGCTTTATTTTTTCCCGTTCAGAACTCGCTTTCTCGCTGTCAAGAATGAAAAACAATGATTTACTCGTTGGCTCTCCGTCCGGCCAGTTATCAAGGTTAAGAGCAAGCTGAGCACACCAGCTAAAAGCATACAACCGTAAAGTATTGGTTAATTCTTGTAAGAGATATTGTGGATGTTCTGCCAGAAACTGCAGATCATCCTGGAAACACTTAACCATATAAGGAAGGTAAGGCTGTTCTTCGGTGAATGGGCCTTTCCCCAATAGTTTTAATTTTTCATTTCGCGTAAGTGTATCCAACATTTTTTGCTCAATAAAATTGAGTTTGTCAGGTATTGGATAATTTAGGCTCACATCCCCCATAAGATTTGCAAATAAAGTTCCAAGACGTTTATCTGCTAAAGAACCTTTAATTATCTTATCCCCATCAAATTGAGCATGAAAGAGCAAAAACAATGGGGAAATACGGAATACATCCTGATTTAAAAAATACATACGTTCTAATACAGACCAAAATTCTGTATTGCTTAGAAAATCCTGTAAATATTTTTTACAGTCCTCACAAAACTGTGTGGGTTCATAGGTTTCAATTTTACGCTTTAACGCATAACTAAGTACGAGGCCGGTTACGATCTGCCAATCAATTTCATTATTTTTATTACGCACTGGAAGATAGCTATCCAGCTGATTGTTACCAACCTTTAACGGTTTATCGATAGGGTACATTAGGTTAACCCTCCATGCCACTGATGGTGATCATGTCATCATATGCCTTAGCGCGATATACATTATTTCTCCCATCATAAAATTTTAACTCTTTACTCAATTTAGCTTGTTCAGAAATTAGTTCAACTATCTCATCTAACAATACTATTGCATTTTTATCGTATTTATTTGGTCTATAACCATTGTTTAACTTATTCAACAGTTCGAATAAATTAAATCCAATACGTATAGGATGCAAAGATTTACCACAAACCTTTAAATAGACATCAAAACCAGTAGGATGAGCCGTAAGTTTATTTCTAACTGAATCGAGGTCAGGAATTAATTCAACTGGAGCAGTAATTTTAACGCCACCAAACTGGCCCAAGAAAAACTCTTCTCTTTGCATCGTCAGCTCAGGGGCTTTGCGATTTGCATAGCGCTGAATCCCAGAAATCAGCTCGAAGGCATAAAAGCGATTAAGAATTCTTCGCTGCTCTGCATCACCTGTATAATTCTTATGCAAGTGCCAAATTCTTGAATAATGCTCAAATAATGATTCATTAAAGAAATTAGAAAATTTATGATGATAGTTATTTCCTAGTGACTCATATTGCAGTAACCAAAAAAGTCTAATTAAAGATGCAGCCTCACCAGGTGTTATACATTGTCGATTAAACTTAATTTGCAATGGCTCAAGAATGTCCAAAAACTCATCTAACTCATTATCAGTTAAACCAAGCTCATAACGCAAGATTAACTGGTCAAGTTCATAAGAATGTAATCTGGCAGGATCAAAATCAGAAACCTTGCTAATAAGATCATTTTCATTCCCGGTGAACAGATTATCAAACAGATAACCAGGCCCAGTAAGTAAATGATGTAAAAAATCCAATAATGTTCTGGTCGTAACAAACTGGTCCTTAATCAACCGGATTTTAAAAAGCTGGGTAATTAACAAATCCTGAACACCAGACATACAAAGAATTTTAAAATTCGCAATAATACGAGCATCTACACCCTTTAATTCTTCATTCTTTAATATAGTGTAGAAAAGGTTACTTTCATCATTACTTGTTAAATTGTATAGTAATTTTTTAATGAAAGGAGAATAATTTTTATATTCATCAAATTTAAATTTTGGGTAATGTTCAAAATCAAAAAATGAGATATTTTGATCGTGATAAGGTCTACTCCCTTTGGACTGATTCGAAAGGTATAAATCTATAGTATTTCTAATGTGTTGATGACATGCGTCACCTTCCCTTGCAAAGTTAGCAAGCATACCTGTATTGATGCCAACAAGCAGAGGATATGAGTCTGAATGATGTTTACTGAATAATTCATTTAAAGCATCAATCGCTGATTGTTGCGGATTGAAACTATGTGTGGCATCCAAATGAAAATTAAAGCATCTCTGATAACGTGGGTCAGACTGGCAACGAGTCAAAATCTCAGATTTGCCATCTCCGCTACTACCGCATAAAAAAATGATCTCACCGGGCTTAGCGACATCTAAATAGCGCTGTAACTCAGTCTCAATATCTTGTTCAACAAAAAGCTGCTCTTTTAATTGGTCGAACACATCTCTTTGTCTATGAGTCACTGTAGTAACTGAAAAAGAAGATGACTTCGCAAGTACACCCAACGCTTTACGTAATGTGATTGCACTCATAACATCATGTTCTCAAATGTAAGAATAAGCCTATTTTATACAAGCTACCCCTTGATCTCCATAGGCCTTTTGAAATGGTTGTTTATAATGCCACTGAAGTTTGGTAGGTAAGGCGCTATTTACAAGAGCAGAAAACAAAAAAAGCCACCCTCAGGT
>NZ_JAHLRC010000226.1:0-2976 GCF_018919545.1 Citrobacter sp. S46_ASV_140 | reverse complement strand
GCGGTAATCCCTGAACTTCGCGGTTGAGAATGCGATCGGCTGAATGATTGGCATGCCAGATAAGACCATTGCCATCAATTGCTACAACGCCGCGGTCCATGGCATCGATCAGACGCCGAAATGCGCCGAGGGTTTCCTGCGCGCGTAAACGCTCCAGACATTCAAAGACCTTACTGGAGATCATCACCGCGATTTGCTCAATAAAAGTGACAAATTTATCAATCTGGCTCAATAACGCGTCACGCTGCGCCTGGGTTGAGCAAATAATTCCGATCACGCCAATCACACGATTGTTGAGAAAAATTGGTGCGTTCAAATCCAGCATTTCAGAACAGTAGTGGTGTTTTTCACATAACTGACACAGCGGATGTTCGCCGGGATTTTTGATAAGAACCGTTTCTCGGACCTGCAAAACGTGGTGGTAGATGTAGCCATTTTTTGCCACGTTTTCATTGAGCATATGTCGGTATTTACCGGTGCCAGCGATGCGCATTAAGGATTCATCGATGATTTCAACATCCGTTCCGGTTATGCCAGAAATAGCGTCGGCATAATTGCAGATATCATCCTGAATATTGCTGAGTACTGAAATCATGGTACTTCTCCGGCAGCGAGTGGCGTTTCTCAAGGGAGATGATAAATATGCGAAGCAATGCAAAAATGATTTGCGAAAAATCAATCTACCACTCTGTTTTTGGATGTTTTTTTTATTTTATCTTCCGCGATCACACTATTTATCAATTGTGAGAATTTATCAAACGAGGCGATAAACTAACGCTGTGGTATTTTTCAGTGCCCATCTCGTTTTCTTTTTAATTATTTGAAAATAAAGACTTTATTAAAATATTTATAAGGTTTTACTCGATTAATAAAAAACTGGTAAGCATTTTGCTCTATTGGCAATACCGATAGCGTAACTATCTCTGTATACGTCTATTACAGGGAGTGAAATACCAGAACAATGAGGTTTTATGATGCAGGAAAACTTATCATTTTTTATCAACCAGACGCCGTTTACCGAACATCCAAACGCGCCGCTGGCACCGTTTAGTCGCCAGGAACTGGTAAAAGCGTTGAATTTTCATCGGTCTATTCCGGGTTATGCGCCGACGCCGTTATATACGCTGCCGGCTCTTGCAAAAAAGCTGGGTGTTAAAAATATCTATCTCAAGGATGAGTCTCAGCGTTTTGGCCTGAAAGCCTTCAAAGCGTTGGGCGGCTCCTATGCGATGGCGTGCCATATCGCGGAATTAATCGGCAAGGATATCAGTGAACTGCCGTTTGACGTGATGACCAGCGAAGAGGTACGCCGTGATCTCCAAACCGTCACGTTTGCCACCACCACCGATGGCAACCACGGTCGCGGTGTGGCGTGGATGGCGCGCCAGCTGAAGCAAAACGCCGTGGTTTATATGCCGAAGGGCTCTTCGCAGCAGCGTTTGACCTCCATCCGTAATGAAGGCGCTACCGCTGAAATCGTCGATATGAACTATGACGATGCGGTTCGCATGACCGCGGAACAGGCACAAAAGCATGGCTGGATTGTGGTGCAGGATACCGCCTGGGAAGGGTATGAAAAAATCCCGCAGTGGATTATGCAGGGCTACGGCACGCTGATGCTGGAGGCGATAGACCAACTGCATCAGGTTGCGCCGACGCATATTTTTGTTCAGGCAGGCGTTGGCTCGTTTGCCGGAATGGTGCAGGGAATGGTGGCGGCAGCCTGGGGTGAACACCGCCCGAAAGTGATCGTCGCCGAAGCGTTAATTGCCGATTGTCTTTACCGCTCTGCCCGCTCTAAAGAAGGGGATGCAATTGCGGTGGGCGGCGATTTGCAAACCGTGATGGCTGGTCTCGCCTGCGGTGAGGCGAACAGCATCGGCTGGAAACTGCTACGTGATTATGCCAACGCATTTGCCTCCTGTCCTGATGAAGTCGCAGCGCTGGGCATGCGCATGCTGGGTAATCCGTTGGCGGGCGATCCGCAGATCGTATCCGGTGAGTCCGGCGCGGTCACTTCCGGTCTGCTGGCGCTGCTGATGACCTCACCTGAACTGGCGCAAACGCGTGAACAACTGGGGCTGGATGCGCATTCCCGCGTGCTGTTGGTCAGTACCGAAGGCGACACCGACCCACAACAATATCTGGATATTGTCTGGGGCGGTCAGTACCCGGGCATCAAATAACACATTTCCTGATTGAGAGAAATAACGGAGAAACCCATGTTATCTGCAAAACGTATTGATGAAGTCATTAAAAACTGTCAGGCGCTGATCCAACAAAAAAGTTATTCCGGTCAGGAAGGGGAAGTGGTTAATGCCATAAAAAAAATGATGCAGCATTACCAGTTCGATGACATCCACGTTGATAAGTACGGCAACATTGTGGGCGGCATTGTCGGCAATCAGCCGGGGAAAACGCTGGTTCTCGATGGACATATCGATACCGTGCCGGTCAACGAAGAGAAGTGGAGCCGCAACCCGTACGGCGGCGATATCGACGATGGCAAAATTTATGGTCGCGGTACAACCGATATGAAAGGTGCCGTGGCGGCGATGATTTCCGCCGTGGGTTTTTTCGGCCAGGACAATCAGCGTAATTTTGCCGGCAAAATCTACGTTGCCTGCATCGTGCATGAGGAGTGCTTCGAAGGTATTGCCGCCCGGCTGGTCAGCGAGCGCTATAAGCCGGACTACGTGATCATCGGTGAAGCTTCCGAGTTAAACCTGAAAATTGGTCAGCGTGGCCGCGCTGAAATTGTGGTCGAAACGTTTGGTAAACCCGCGCACTCCGCCAACCCGCAGGCAGGCATTAACGCGGTGTACAAAATGGCGCAATTGATCGACAAAATTCGCACAATCACTCCGCCAACGCACCCGGTACTGGGGCCTGGCATTCTGGAGCTTACCGACATTAAATCTTCGCCATACCCGGGAGCCTCGGTAGTGCCGGATTATTGTCGCGCAACCTACGATC
>NZ_JAHLRC010000225.1:0-3043 GCF_018919545.1 Citrobacter sp. S46_ASV_140 | reverse complement strand
CCCTAAGTCTTCACTTTGGCCCCGAAAGAGTCCTTCTTCAATTTTTTCCAGATTTAACAATGTCAGCAAATTTTTCAGTGCCAGACTCATACGTGCTCTCCAGGTGATATCGATGTCGCAGCGAGGTAGGCAGAGTATAACGCAATTTTAAAAGTGGTCCGATGGGTGCAATTGTCTGAATTACTGGCCTATTACAGGCAAAAATAGCTGTCTTGTGCCACACTTATTCACGTTATGTTTTTGTTAACCACTCTTCTGGCGAGGAAAGTTCTCGCTGGTGCATAGATGATAAGGAGAATTTAATGAAACTCGTGCACATGGTAAGTGGTTTAGCGGTTGCAGTCGCTCTGGCGGCCTGTGCCGATAAAAGCGCTGATATTCAGACACCTGCGCCAAGCCCTAATACGTCAATTTCTGACACACAGTCTAAAATTCAGCAGCCAAATGTCTCCGGTACAGTATGGATCCGTCAGAAAGTGGCCTTGCCACCCGATGCGGTGCTAACCGTTACGCTGTCAGATGCTTCACTGGCCGATGCGCCGTCAAAAGTACTGTCGCAAAAAGCGGTTCGTACTGAAGGTAAACAAGCGCCATTCAGCTTTGTATTACCGTTCAACCCGGCAGATATTCAACCTAACGCCCGTATTCTGTTGAGTGCGGCTATTACGGTAAATGATAAACTGGTCTTTATTACTGATACCGTTCAGACGGTCATCAATCAGGGTGGGACTAAAGCCGACCTGACGTTGGTCCCGGTACAGCAAACAGCAGTACCGGTTCAGGCGAGCGGTGGGGCTACTACCACGGTTCCGTCAACGTCACCAACCCAGGTGAATCCATCATCTGCGGTTCCGGCTCCCACGCAGTACTAAGGTCGTTGTAACCCTCTCCGCCTGGAGAGGGTTAGTACACCCAGCGATAGCGCTGTAAATCGATCTGTCCGCTTCCTGAAACCACTATTCCTTCTGCCAGCAACGCCTGACGTTGTCGTTGCAGGTCGGGACCTGTCAGCGAAATGACCCCATGGCGATTGACCACCCGATGCCAGGGCAGGGCGCTGCCTTCGGGGAGACGCTTAAGCACGCCGCCTACCTGACGCGCAGCGCGCGGCGATCCCGCAAGCCGGGCAACATCGCCATACGTGGTGACGAAACCTTCGGGGATTGAAGCGACGATTTGCCAGACGCGTTGGGGGAAAGAGTCCTGTATATCCATCATTTATTCCTGCGCTAATCCTCCAGCATAATGCTGAATGGCGAAGGAGTGAAGCCGCATTGCACAAGAAAACAGCATCCGATGCTGGATGGGTTGCAATTACAGGGTGCAGCAGTGATAATGCGCCTGCGCGTTGGTTAACAACGCTCTCAATGGGGGCTCTGTTGGTTCTCCCGCAACACTACTCTGTTTACCAGGTCAGGTCCGGAAGGAAGCAGCCAAGGCAGATGACGTGTGTGCCGGGATGTAGCTGGCAGGGCCCCCACCCATTTCAGCCGTCCGGCAATTTCTCTTCTGTTTATCTTCTTTTCTTTGTCATCGTATCGTCATTTTATTGTCATCAAATACTGTCACTGTGTTTTGGGGATGTTATTTGAGCTTTTGCCGCCGCCATTGCGCTGTAATGACATGGTCTTACATCCGGTGTGTTGTGGCTGACCACAAGGATTTTCTACGATGTCGACCGCTGTATTGAATGTCAAAGTTGATGAGGCGCTAAAAGAAAAGCTTCGCCATTATGCTGAAGTGCATAATGAAAATTTGAGTATCGCCACGGAAAAACTGCTACTAATCGCGTTTTCCGCCATTGAAGAGGTGGGAGTCTCCGCTGAGGATATCGATAGCCAGCATACGGAAGAATCCGTAGTTGACGCACTGACTCCTAAAGAAATCAAAGCATTGCGAAGATTACTGAAGAAGAAAAAATGAAACAACAATCGCTCTCAACCGCCTGTAATTATGGCGAAGCCTGTGAAATGCTGCGCTCCGGTTATGTGAAACACGTTCGTCTGAGCTGGAATGTCGGCAGCGATGAGTTCTTCCGTATTGCCTCCGACTGGTGTGATGCCGGGGCAAAAATTAAGAAAGACGGTGAGAATTTCGTGATTTCCCTGAAGGGTTTTCCGGTTCCTCCTCAGCGGTAGTATTGCCAGGACCTCCTCGTCCATCACGGCATTCAAGAGCGAGTCCTTTAACTCGTCGTTTAGATTATTTTACGCATTTTCCCGCCGCTGGCCTGCAAACGCAGGCTATCCCAAATAGGTTGCAACACTCTGAAGGCGGCACACGCTGTGTCATCCGGCAACGTGAAGGGCATACGCAAAAATCGGTCGAATGCGCCATCAAGGCCGAACCGCGTACCGGTTCCCAACTGAATGCCTGCGCTTTCGGCGCGCGTGGCAAAGAGCGTCGCCAGCGTATCAGGCAGTTCAACCCAGAAAGAGAGTCCTCCTTGTGGCTGGGTAAATTGCCATTCCGGAAAATGTGAGTTCATCAGGCGCGAGCACAGGTCTCGCTGTGATGTGAGCCGGCGTCTTCTGTCAGGAAGAAAGTCCTCGGCGTTATCCAGCAGCCAACTGGTGGCGAGTTGTTCAAGCACCGGGGAGCCCAAATCGAAGGTGTCGCGGGTTTGGACCAGCGCGGCAATGGTACGCGCCGACGCCCGAATCCAGCCCAGACGTAATCCGCCCCAAAAGCTTTTCCCTGCTGAACCGAGCAGGATGATTGGGGCATCGCGATTGAATGCGGCAAGCGGCGGTGGCGGTGGGGCGTCATACCACAGGTTCACCATGGTCTCATCGACCACCAACGTCGTGTGGGTTCTTTCAGCAATATCCGCCACGACCTGGCGAGTAGCCGTGTCCATACAGCGCCCGGTCGGGTTGTGAAAATCCGGCATCAGATAGGCCATTCTCGGTGCAGTTTGCGCGATGGTGGCGACCAGACCCGCCGTATCCCAACCGTGCTCGGGCAGCGACACGCCGACGGGGCGACATGACGCCCCTTGTATTGCTGCAATGGCCAGCGGATAAGTGGGGTGATCTACCAC
>NZ_JAHLRC010000224.1:0-3093 GCF_018919545.1 Citrobacter sp. S46_ASV_140 | reverse complement strand
GCATCATGCCACTGCCAAAAACATTGTCAATCGGCGCAATCAAAGGGCTGAGGCGCTTTCCGGACGATCGATTTGCATTACTGATTCTTAATGTGAATAGATAAAAAACACAAAAACACATCTGCTTGTTTTTATTGATCTAAAACAAAAATCTCGCGTTGCGTTCAGTCGAAAAATTTCATGGACTCCCCTTACTTTTATTTCTTACTAAACTCTATGCGGGATGCAGATCTGCATTGTCTTCAAAATAGAACAGTGAGTTCTTATTTAGGTATCTAATCCATATATCGTTCTTTCTGTAGACTTAAACTCATCAAATTTCCCCCACTGATGCTGAACAGGAGAAATATCATGACTAAACCTTACGTAAGACTTGATAAAGATAATGCGGTAGTACTGCTGGTCGACCATCAGGCTGGCCTGCTCTCTCTGGTTCGGGATATCGATCCCGATAAATTTAAAAACAACGTGCTTGCCCTCGGCGACTTAGCAAAATACTTCAAACTCCCAACCATTCTGACAACCAGTTTCGAGACAGGACCAAACGGGCCACTGGTACCGGAACTGAAAGCTCAATTTCCCGATGCGCCTTATATTGCTCGCCCCGGAAACATTAACGCCTGGGATAACGAAGATTTCGTGAAAGCAGTGAAAGCGACCGGTAAAAAACAGCTGATTATTGCCGGTGTCGTGACGGAAGTTTGCGTTGCTTTCCCTGCGCTCTCGGCTATTGAAGAAGGTTTTGATGTCTTTGTCGTAACCGATGCGTCGGGTACATTTAATGAAATTACTCGCCATTCAGCATGGGATCGGATGTCCCAGGCCGGTGCTCAACTGATGACGTGGTTTGGTGTCGCATGTGAGTTGCATCGCGACTGGCGCAACGATATCGAAGGTCTGGCGACGCTGTTCTCTAATCACATTCCTGATTATCGCAATCTGATGACCAGCTACGACACGTTAACTAAACAGAAGTAAAAAACCGGGGCTATGCCCCGGTTTGTCATTTAGCTGGCAACCGCCATACCGACGGTCATATGCAGCCCGTAGAACACGCCACGACCAATCAACTCGCCGACTAACAGCAGAATAAACGCGACGGAAAGCAGTGGAACTGCAGGCTGGTAGCCTTTCACTTGCGGTACAATCCAGCAGCACAACGCTAAGGCCAGAGCGACAATCCGCCACGCCATCAGCGAGCCGTAATCCGGAACCAGCGCAGACGCCTGTTGAATGGAACTGTGGATCGTCGCCAGTTCAGCCCCCTGCATTACAGACATGATGGCGCTCACGACCAGAGCAAGCACTGAAATAGCCGGCAACAGGCGCATCGCCCAACCGTCCACGCCAGCAATTCTCAGCAACAGATATCCCAGCAGCGGACCGCCCATAAACATCGTCAGGAAGAAGCCCAGCGGCGTCCAGATGCTGTACCAGGTCGGTACGGTATCGATGGTGTTATACACGCGCACCATCATCCAGACAAAAATCACGCCCAGAACCATGGTGACAACTAACCACAGATTGCGTAATACGGGCGACATTTTTTTCAGCGTTGCCAGCAGCCAGCCGATGCCGCCAACGGCAAAGAAAATTGAGCCGCTGGCAATTTCATTACTCAACGCAGAAGACCCTATACGATTGAGTGAGTTAAAGGCGCGCATCGGTGAGCCCAGGTGGAGCATGGAAGCAATAAAGCCAATGCCCATTAATACCCACAGCCCGAGCATGCAGGCAATCACGCGCTGCTGCGATTCAGGGCGTAAGTCCCCTTTCATCAATGCCAGCGCCAGAACGATAAAGCCACCAACTACACACTGTCCGAAGACAGTGAAGATCATCAGCGGCCATTCATGCCATCCACTTCCCATCTTACACCTCCTTCGGATTGGCCAGATAACCTGTAGTATCCCCGGTCGGGCGGCTATTGGCGTTAGGTTTGATGACAATACTTGGTTTGGTAAAGTGCGCGCCCGGCAGTGGCGCTACCGCAGCCAAAGTACCGTGTTTTTTGCGCAGCTCTTCAATCGGACCAAAATCCAGCGCACGCAGTGGGCAGGACTCCACGCAGATAGGTTTCTTGCCTTCAGCGACGCGCTCATGGCAGCCATCACATTTAGTCATATGACCTTTTTCAGCATTGTACTGTGGCGCGCCGTAAGGACAGGCCATGTGGCAATACCGGCAGCCAATGCAAACATCTTCGTCGACAACGACAAAACCATCTTCACGTTTGTGCATCGCGCCGCTCGGACAAACCTTGGTACAGGCTGGATCTTCACAGTGGTTACACGCAATGGAGAGGTAATAAGCAAAGACGTTCTGATGCCAGACGCCGTTGTCCTCCTGCCAGTCGCCGCCTGCGTATTCATAAATGCGGCGGAAGCTGACTTCCGGGGTTAAATTTTTGAAATCTTTGCAGGCCAGTTCGCAGGTTTTGCAACCGGTGCAACGGCTGGAATCAATAAAAAATCCATACTGGGTTGTCATCGGTTACTCCTTACGCCTTTTCAACCTGAACAAGGTTCGTGTGTGACGGATTCCCCTTTGCGAGAGGAGACGGACGCTGGGTCGTCAGGACGTTAATGCAACCGCCCTGATCCACGCGTTTTGCATCCGGGTCATACCAGGCCCCTTCGCCCAATGCCACCACGCCGGGCATCATACGTGGCGTCACTTTCGCCTCAATATGCACTTCACCACGATCGTTAAAGATACGTACCTTGTCGCCGTTGTTAATACCGCGTCGCTGCGCATCCATCGGGTTGATCCACATTTCCTGGCGGCAGGATGCTTTCAGGACGTCCACGTTGCCATAGGTCGAGTGAACGCGAGACTTATAGTGGAAGCCGGTCAGCTGCAAAGGGAATTTCTCCACCAGCGGATCGTTTAAGCTTTCAAAGCCTGGGGTATAAATCGGTAGCGGATCGATTACATCACCTTCCGGCAGTTCCCAGGTTGCCGCGATCTCGGCAAGCTGCTGCGAATAAATTTCGATCTTACCTGACGGCGTGGTCAGCGGATTGGCTTTAGGATCCTCACGGAATGCCTTGTACGCCACATGATGTCCTTGCGGATCGCGCTGTTTAAAGA
>NZ_JAHLRC010000223.1:0-3095 GCF_018919545.1 Citrobacter sp. S46_ASV_140 | reverse complement strand
TAATAAAACAGAGGAAATCTGTGATTTTTCTCAAGAAAGTAAAGGATGCGTATATCAAATTTTCGGTGATAACCCTAATATATGGTTAACAGATGGGCATATAAAATACCATTTAGAAAATATAGAGGGAGGTAAAAATGCGGATAAATACTTTATTTATATTTCAAAAAATAAGGATGTACTTACGGTTACTAGTTCGCGTGCAGTGATTTACGCAAGTGCATGGGAACGATTCTCCCAATGGGTTAATTCAGTTTCGATAACTGATGAAAATAACGTAGAGTTTTCAACCTTGATACGCATCAGTGCTCTAAAACCTGGTGTATATAAGGCTTTGAATGTAAATGAAAGTGGTGAAGGTGTAAAATTAGCATCTTTCAACTATCCAGACTTTGGTAGCTTTTCAGCTATGAAAGTGGCATTTGTACTCGTTTGTGTCAGTTTCATTCTTTTAATTTATTTCTTATTTGCAATAATTCGTTGCCTGATTATTTCAGCTAAAGATGCACAAACTAAAAAGGTTTTGATAGTGAGCTTTGGCATCATTGGGTGGTTGCTTATTGCTATGGTGATCGGATGGCCAGCTGTTTTGGGATGGGATGGCTTTTCTCCTTATATTCAGGCGCAAGGTGGTCAAATTACTCTTTGGTACGGTATTGGCTATCCCCTCATCGTAGGTGGATTTTTATTGTCAAATCTGCCACAAGTCATCACAGTATGGTCCTTTCTGGCTACCTCTGTTATTTTACTTGGTTCTTGCTCTTTATTTTTCCGTTACTTCCAGGGTAAGTTGGCGTGGTGGGTGGTCATCTGGGCTATTGTTTATATACCATTGACAGTAATTATGTTGGGGATGCTTACTCACCTACGTGATGCTTTAAATGGTTTGACTCTTGCACTATTCATGTTAGGCAGTTTTTGCCTTGCTATTTATTGGCGAAAATTTGATTTAAATACAAAGTTATTTTTTACAGTCACTCTTTTTGTACTTGGCATTGCATTAGCATTATTACGTATTGATAACGTTCCTTCGTTACTTTGTATCGCTATCGGTCTTAGTCTACTAACGTTTAAACCGAGTGTAAAATTATTCTCGGTTTTGGTACTTGTAGCATTGAGTTGGGGAGCTATAAATAAGGTCGTAGAACCATTGGTGTATCCAGATCGTCATCGTGCAGAGGAAGAGAAGCGACTTTATGCCTCAACTGCCGTTATGAATCCTCTAACGGGTATGTTGGTCTATGGTAAAGATAAGTTGGATCCTCAGTTGTATAATGATATTTATACCTCCCTAAATAAAATTATGGATATTGATTATGCTTTAAAAAACTGGTCTCCTTATAATGTGGTTTTTTGGCATCAGACGGCCTCTGAAAGACCTCTACCAACATCTGCAGTATCTAAAAAGCTTACGGAATTGTATTTTATAAGTGCTATTAAGGAGCCTGTGCTTTTTCTACACCTCCGGCTTTCAGCTTTTACAGCTATACTTGGTAAGGATATTTTCCCTTTACCTCCTATAGCTTCACCACAGTTTAATATTCTTCCTGGATTGTCTGATCATCTATTAAGTACTACTAATCCATGGAAACAAACAGTTGAGATTATGGGGTTTGGCCCACACCCTCATTTATCTGCTGATGTAATGAAAAGCTTAATGAAGTGGTCTGATTACATTTCAAGTAATTTTTTGCAAATGCTAATGTGCTTAATGGCTATAGTGTTTTTTAAACGAACGCCGTTTACAGCTGTTATTGCTTGTGCCGCGCTTATTAGAGCCATGGTTTTCTTTTTCTTTGCACCTGCATCTGTCTTCCTCTATCTTTACGAATTACAACTTATAGGTTTCATGTTGCCTATGCTCATGTTGATAGAGTATAAGGTGAGGGAATATAAAGGTTTAGATAATGATTTTTAGATTTGCCGTTGTTTCAGGTCTCGGATGGTTAATTGATTTTTCTATCTTTGCTTTATTAAATTCATTAGGGTTTCCTGTTTGGTTGGCTAATATTGTCGGTGCTACTACCGCTGTATTATTTGTTTTCTTTGCATCAGTTAGGAAAATTTTTCAATATAATGGTCACTATATTTTATGGAAACTTCTTAATTATATAGTTTATCAAATAATTGCTATAATTTGTGCATCACTACTCATTGATTTCATCGCCCTGCAATTTGGAATGTTGCCTATCATAGCGAAAATTATAGTTACACCTTTAACTTTCTATGCAAATTTCCAGTTTATGTCTTTTTTGACTACTGGACGACTACGTCTAAAGTAGATGTCAATTTAGATATGTAAGTTCATTACTCTTTCAGCACGATTGCTAAGTATTAACTTGTGTTTTTATAAGCCCGGACCTAAGTGTCTGGGTTTTTTTTGCCTAAATTCTTATTGATTTTAATTTTTTCCTTAATATTAACTTAATAATTGAGGTCTATAGTAATGAAGTAAATCTGAATTGTGCTGTCTTTCATTGACACTTCATCAACTCAGACGTTACAACTTTTAATACATGTCATGATGATACAAACATGATGAGCAAAAGTTAACACTGAGATAATGAAATGAAAATCACCATTTCTGGTACCGGATATGTTGGCCTGTCAAATGGTATTCTGATTGCTCAGAGCCACGAGGTGGTCGCCCTGGATATCATCCAGACGAAAGTTGAGATGCTAAATCAGAAGCAATCGCCGATTGTGGATAAAGAGATCGAAGAGTATTTGACGACCAAGTCGCTAAATTTTCGTGCAACGACTGATAAGTATGATGCCTACTGCGATGCGGACTACGTTATTATCGCGACACCAACAGATTATGATCCAAAGACTAATTACTTTAATACCTCAAGTGTCGAGGCTGTTATTCGCGACGTGGTTGCAATTAATCCAGATGCAGTAATGGTAATTAAGTCTACCATCCCGGTAGGTTTTACTAATTCTATTAAAGAAAAACTGGGTACCAGCAATATTTTCTTTTCCCCAGAATTCCTGCGTGAGGGTAAAGCACTATATGACAACTTGCACCCATCTCGTATTGTCATTGGCGAGCGTTCAGAACGCGCCGAGCGTTTTGCTGCTCTGCTACAGGA
>NZ_JAHLRC010000222.1:0-3224 GCF_018919545.1 Citrobacter sp. S46_ASV_140 | reverse complement strand
TTTTTATTCCCGACGAAAAGAGACTTCGACAAAATTGTGGTCTTTGCATTGGCAGAAACAGAGGAAGCATTAAATCGTCGGCAAATAGATCAAACACTATTAAGCACGAGCGATTTAGCGCGCGATGAATTCTAAAACATGATTTTGTCCGGAGGCTTTCATGCGTGTCAAACATGCAGTGGTTTTGCTCATGCTGATTTCACCATTAAGTTGGGCCGGAAATATGACGTTCCAGTTCCGCAATCCTAACTTTGGTGGTAACCCAAATAACGGCTCTTTTTTACTGAACAGCGCCCAGGCGCAAAACTCGTATAAAGATCCGAGTGCCGGCGACTACGGGATTGAAACCCCAACAGCGCTGGATAACTTTACCCAGGCGATCCAGTCACAAATACTCGGTGGCTTACTTACCAATATCAATACCGGTAAGCCGGGAAGGATGGTAACCAGCGATTTTATCGTTGATATCGCCAACCGGGATGGACAACTGCAACTGAATGTCACGGACAGGAAAACGGGGAGAACGTCGACTATTGAAGTGTCGGGTTTACAAAATCAGTCGACCGATTTCTAAATTATAGCCACGAAAGGAAAAAATCATGCAGCGCTTACTTATCATGGTGGCAGTAATTTTACTCAGCGGATGTTTAACAGCCCCGCCGCAAGAAGCCGCTAAGCCGACATTAATGCCCCGAGCCCAAAGCTATAAAGACTTGACGCACCTGCCCATGCCTACAGGTAAGATATTTGTCTCGGTATACAATATTCAGGATGAGACTGGCCAGTTTAAACCTTATCCGGCAAGTAACTTCTCAACCGCCGTCCCGCAAAGCGCCACGGCGATGCTTGTCACCGCATTGAAGGATTCTCGTTGGTTCGTTCCGCTGGAACGTCAGGGATTGCAGAACTTGCTTAACGAACGAAAAATCATTCGTGCAGCTCAGGAAAACGGCACAGTTGCCATTAATAACCGGATCCCTCTGCAGTCTCTGACCGCGGCAAACATCATGGTAGAAGGGTCAATTATTGGTTATGAAAGCAACGTTAAATCGGGTGGCGTTGGTGCGCGCTATTTCGGTATTGGCGCCGATACGCAGTACCAGCTCGACCAGATAGCGGTCAACCTGCGTGTGGTTAACGTTAGTACCGGTGAAATCCTCTCATCGGTGAATACCAGCAAAACTATCTTGTCTTATGAAGTGCAGGCTGGGGTATTCCGCTTCATTGACTACCAGCGACTGTTGGAAGGTGAAATTGGCTACACCTCTAACGAACCGGTTATGCTTTGTCTGATGTCAGCAATTGAAACCGGTGTTATCTTCCTGATTAATGACGGGATTGATCGCGGATTGTGGGATTTGCAGGATAAGAAACAAGTTGATAATGACATCCTGGTTAAATACCGCCATTTGTCGGTACCTCCGGAATCCTGAGTGGTCTGATACAGCATAAAAAGCGTGAGGAAAACCCTCACGCTTTTTTTATTTACTGGTCAGCGTCGACGATAGCCGATTCTCACGACGAGATGCCAGCCACAATCCGCTGTTTTTCATCGCATAGCCGAATACCAGCCCCAGCGCCAGAGAAGGCACGACCAACTGCCAGTCACCCTGCCCTGCAAACGTTGCGCATGCGCCAATAAAGGTGCCCGGCACAAATGAAAGCAACCATTGCTTTGCCTGAATACACATGAGAAACGCGACAATTCCCGTCATGACATAACCAATAATGTCCATATGCGGGGCAAGCGCGCTACCGTTAATAATCACCAACGCCCACACCACACCGCTTAGCAGCGTACACGCCGAGATCCACAGCCCTTTCAGCCCACCCTGCGGACAGGCAAAATAGGCCGTGCAGCCCAGAAAGCCAGCCCAACTGAGTAAACCAAGAGATACGGCCACCCATCCCCAAATCCCAGAGAGAATGCCCGTTGTGATTGCAATTGAGAGAAGTATGTTCATGCCGCGTATCTTAGCAGAAAAACGGCATGGGAATGAGATCGTGCACACAATTCATGCAATGATGTAATTTGAGTTGCAGTTTAAAGTGATCTAAATCACATTTACTCTTCGGTATCTTCCTGCAATTCGTCCCACATCGCGCCAATGGCATCACGCGTTAACGGTGCCATGGTACGCCAGAACTGTGTGTTTGCATGCGCTTCAACTTTGCCAAGGAACGTGCCGCACCAGGGCAACAGGTATTCCACAAACAAGGTTTCGAGTGCTTCACTTTCATCTTCCGCAGACTGGTCTTCAAGCCATGAAGCCGCCAGCAACAGCGTGCCAATATGATCTGCAGGCGTATCTGCCAGCGGCATTCCGCGGGCAGAAAGAAAAGCACGAACATCGGATTCTTTCGCCCCTTCTACCCAGGCGCTACGATAAGGCGGCACCGCACACTCGTCGCCGACAAACAGCGCGTTGTAATCCGCAGCCAACTGAGGCATATCGCAGCTTTTCTGCAGACGAGTGAGCTGTTCGTCCTGTTCCAGCGGCCAATTGGCGGACAGTTTACCTTCACTAATCAGGGTAAACAGAGGAACCAGTAAAGGGTCTTGCGGTTGGCGGTAAAACAGCGAGCCCAGTACACGACACAGGATAGAAAACTCGTTCATTGATATATTCCAGTTAGTAACAATTACAGTTCAGCAAATTCCGCGATCGGCTCCATGCCTCGCGATTCCAGAAACGCCAGCAGGCGTTTAGGGGTGACGTTTAAAATTCTGTCTTCCGGGAAATTTACATCATCCAGAATTTTACGGCATTCACCAAATTCACCCAGTGTGAAAGCGGTATGTGAATCCGATCCTAACGCCACCCAGCCTCCGGCATCACGCACCGCCGCAGCGACCGCGCGACAATTGTCCTCACTCCCCTTACGCGAATGCAAAAACGAGGAGTTATTGATTTCCAGCGCGACCTGGTATTTTGCCGCCGCCTGCGCAATCGCTGTGATATCAACGGGATATTTAGGGTTCCCCGGATGGCTGATGATATGCACGTGACCGCTGGCCATCGTGGCTATCATTGCCTGGGTATTGGTGTCTTTATCGTGAGGTGCAAAAACCGGCTCATGGAAGCCCGCAATGATGAGATCCAGGGAAGTAAACATCGGACCTGAACAGTCGATTTCGCCTTCAATATTCTTAATATTCGCCTCGATACCGCGCAGGATCCCTACGCCATCGACGATACGAGGCCAAATGCGCATATTAATAA
>NZ_JAHLRC010000221.1:0-3252 GCF_018919545.1 Citrobacter sp. S46_ASV_140 | reverse complement strand
TTCATATACTGATGAGGTTAATCACTCATCACGAGGTATTCATGACCCTTTTGCGTAAAGTACTGACGGCATCTTTTATTATGCTTCTGGCGGTTTCGGCACAGGCTGCGATGAAGATGGAACGCCAACAGATTTCAAAACTGAATTTAAGTCTCGAAATTCCGCAGACGCTCACGCCGATGACGGACGAAATGGCAAAAATCAAATACCCTTCTGAAAACCGTCCACAGGTGATTTACGGTGACGAACGCGGTAAAGCGTCTCTAGGGATTACCGCCGGGCGCAACGCGTTGCCTGCCGCTCAGTTGGATATGGCAAAGGATGCGACACTGAAGATGCTGACCAACTTCAAGCCGCAGGCGGAACCTGTCACGGTTGATGGACATAAAGCGTGGCTGATTACTTTCCGTTCTCAAGCGCCGGATACTGAAATTCTCAATATGCTGCTGATTACCTCGCAAAACGAGAAAGCGGTGCAGGTCTCCTTCAATATGACCAAAGATCTGGTGGCTCAGTATCAGGAAGCCGCAAAAGCGTCGTTACTGTCACTGAAGTTTGAATAAAAAAACGCCCGCTGATTAGCGGGCGTTTTCCATTTTACTTCGCGTCGTCCGGCAACGCGTATGCCACGATATAATCGCCCATCTTAGTGCCAAATGAGCCGTGGCCCCCGGCTGATATCACCACATACTGCTTACCGTTAACTTCATACGTCATCGGCGTTGCCTGGCCGCCTGCCGGAAGCCGACCCTGCCACAGTTTTTCACCGTTGCTCATGTTGTATGCGCGCAGATAGTTATCGGCAGTCGCGGCTATAAACAGCACGTTACCCGCGGTGGAGATAGGTCCACCCAGCATCGGCATCCCCATATTGAACGGCACCGGAACCGGCATTGGGAATGGCATGCTGTCCTGTGGCGTGCCAATGCGTTTTTTCCACACCACTTGATTGGTTTTCAGATCTACGGCGGAAATGTAGCCCCATGCTGGCTGTTTACACGGCAGACCAAATGGTGAAAGGAACGGATTGAGCGTTACGCCGAACGGTACGCCGTACTGCGGCTGAATACCGGACTCCGTGCCAGTACCTTTGGCATCTTTCGGCGGCTCCATCGGATTGCCGGGACCGCGTGGGATCAGCTTAGAAACGAACGGCAGCGCCATCGGGTTGGCAATGGCTACCTGACGGTTGGGATCAACGGAAATACCGCCCCATTCGAACATGCCGAGGTTACCCGGGAACACCAGAGTGCCTTGCTCTGAAGGCGGGGTAAAAATGCCTTCATAGCGCAGCTGGTGGAACATTACGCGGCACACCAACTGGTCAAACATGGTTGCGCCCCACATATCCGCACCACTGAGATCTTTTTGCGGACGGAAACTGAGATCGGAGAACGGCTGGGTTTTGCTGACATAATCACCTTTGGCTGCACCTTGCGGCACCGGTTTTTCCGGGGCAGGCACCACCAGTTCACCATTACGGCGGTCGAGCACAAAGATATTACCGGTTTTTGCCGGGGCATAAATGACCGGGATTTTCTCTCCATTGACGTTGATATCCGCCAGGGTTGGCTGTGCCGGTAAATCCATATCCCACAGATCGTGGTGAACGGTCTGATAGCTCCAGGCCAATTTCCCGGTCGTGGCATTTAACGCCAGAATGGCGCTGGCGTAACGTTCCTGTTCCGGTGTGCGGTTACCGCCCCAGATATCCGGCGTGGTAACGCCCATGGGTAGATACACCAGATCCAGCTTCGCGTCGTAGGCCGCAGGCGCCCAGGAGTTGGGTGAGTTAAAGGTGAAGGTATGTTCATCTGACGGGATGAAATTAGGATCCTTGGCACCGGGATCAAACGCCCATAGAAGCTTGCCGTTATTGACGTCAAAACCACGTATCACCCCGGATGTTTCGCGGGTTGAGTAGTTATCGGTTACCGACCCGGCAATAACGATAGTTTTATCGGTGATTATCGGGGGAGACGTCGGTTCGTACAGGCCCGGTGAGGTATCCGGCATATTGGTCTGCAGATTTAAAATACCTTTATTGGCGAAGGTTTCGCACAGCTTGCCGGTCTCGGCATTCAAGGCAAACAGTCGACCATCATTGACCGGCAAAAGGATGCGGCGCGGACAGTCGGCCATCATCTCTGCAGAAGCCGTATCCGGTCTGGCTTCATGATAAGAAACGCCGCGACAGGTTACGTGCTGGAAGCTGGTATTGGTATTGAGTTGGGGATCGAAATGCCACTTCTCTTTACCGCTGGCCGCATCCAGGGCGAACAGCCGCTGGTGGGCGGTACACAGATAAAGAGTATCCCCCACTTTTATTGGCGTGACTTCATTGGTGATTTCACCGGGATCGTTTGGTTGTTTTAAATCCCCGGTACGAAATACCCAGGCTTCTTTCAACTGATGAACGTTGTCAGCGTTAATTTGTTTTAACGGTGAGTAGCGTTGACCTTCCTGATTGCGACCGTAAGCCGGCCAGTCCTCGTCGGCAACCGCTGAGATTGCATCGGCCTGAGAGGTATCTGCACTCAGCGTGCCGTGAACCTCTTGTGGGTCGTTGAAGCCAGCCCAGGTCAGGATACCGCCGCTAATCAGCAGGGCCACCACCAGCGCCGCTACTGCGCCACTGGAAGGGATAATCAGGCGATGCCAGACGAAAGGCAGGATAAGCCAGATACCAAAGAAGACCAGGATGTCGCTACGCGGCGTCAGCGCCCAGAAATCAAAGCCGACTTCCCAGACGCCCCAAATCATGGTGGCGAGAAGCAGGGCGGCATACAGCCAAAGGGCGGATCGGTTACTGCGCCACAGCAGGAGAGCCACACCGAGCATGGCAAGGCCCGCGATCGGGTAATACCAGGAGCCACCGATGGCGACCAGCCAGCCTCCACCAATCAGGAGATATAGTCCACAAAGTGCCGAAAACAGGGCGCTCAGGGTCACGATAAGCCGTTGAGAACGTACGTTGTTATTTGCCATAAAAAATACCATCACAGGTGTTATTTCTTTAATAGCAGTTAATTATAGGAGCTAAAACGCGTGATAAACGTCACATTATGAACTTTATCAACAGATGCCGCGTATGAATGCTTTTGCTGGTATACTGCGTGCCTTGCGCTTAGATGCTGGCTTATTAAAAGTTAGCATTGAGTGATTTGTTTTTAAATCATATGGTTAGAGATATGAAACATACTGTTGAAGTCATGATCCCGGAAGCGGAGATCAAAGCGCGTATTGCTGAAC
>NZ_JAHLRC010000220.1:0-3287 GCF_018919545.1 Citrobacter sp. S46_ASV_140 | reverse complement strand
TTAAACGCTCCTCTTCATCCAATCAGAAAATCCTGCTTTCCTGTATGTTAACGGGGCTTATCGTCGCGCTCCTGGTGAGTACCCTGCAATTTTTCGTGACCTGGCATAAACGAGACATTAAGTACGACACGCTCCTTTCCGATATCCAGAATTATGTCAGCAGCTACTTCGCCGATCTCAAATCCACCACAGATGACCTTCAGCCACTGGTCGCCAACAGTTGCCAACAAGTCGCTGCTCAACTAACCTCCAGCGCAGCCTTTAGCCTCAACGTTCGCGCATTTTTACTGGTCAAAAACGGCATTGCTTTCTGCTCCTCCGCAACGGGCGCAATGTTCACCCCGATTTTAGATCTGGTCCCAAGCCTCGATATCAGCAGAAATATTGATGTGGAATTACTCCCCGGTACGCCCATGATGCCGAACAAGCCGGCGATAATGATTTGGCACCGGAACCCATCGTTCACTGATAGCGGCGTGTTTACCTCACTGAATATTAATCTGGCCCCTTATCTGCTTTATACCGCCCGACAGGATGATTTTAACGGTATTGCCATAGTCGTCGGTGATAACGCGATTTCAACATTTTCATCACGGATTATTGATGCCTCCGCTCTGCCCCACTCTCACTGGCGGCAGGCGACCCTGGAAGGTATTCCGCTACAGATTCGTTTATATGCCGATGAGTGGACCTATACCGATGTCTGGTATTCGATTATGTTGGGATGCATGGCGGGGATTATTGCTGCGCTTCTTCTCTGGTACTACATCTACACCATCCGTTTACGTCCGGGCAAAGATATCCTCAACGCAATCAAACATAACCAGTTTTATGTGGTGTACCAGCCCGTGGTAGAGGTGCAGACACTGGAGGTGAAAGGTGTAGAGGTGTTATTACGCTGGAATCATCCGACAACGGGGGAGATCCCACCGGATGCTTTTATTCACTACGCCGAATCCCAGAAAATGATTGTCCCGCTGACCCAGCATCTCTTTAAGTTGATAGCCCAGGACGCACCGATGCTGCAAAAAGTGTTACCCGCTGGTGCAAAATTGGGGATCAATATCGCGCCAACGCATCTGCACGGCGAGACGTTTAAAGACGACATTCATCACCTGCAGGCCTCGCTTCCCGCAAACCATTTCCAGATGGTGCTGGAGATCACCGAACGGGATATGCTTAATCAACACGAAGCCACAAAGCTTTTTGAATGGCTTCATTCCGCAGGTTTTGAAATTGCCATTGATGATTTTGGCACCGGTCATAGCGCGCTGATTTATCTGGAACGCTTTACCGTTGACTACCTGAAAATCGATCGCGGCTTTATTAACGCCATTGGAACAGAGACCCTGACCTCTCCGGTTCTGGACGCCGTGTTGACACTCTCTAAGCGTCTTAATATGCTGACGGTTGCTGAAGGGGTTGAAACGCCTGAGCAAGCCCGTTGGCTGCGCGATCGTGGAGTGCATTTTTTCCAGGGATACTGGATTAGCCGACCATTAAAACTTGCTGATTTCGTGCGTTGGATGGCGCAGCCCAATAAGCCGACGTGGTGATCGCAGTATGCGAATCATATACTCTCACTCGCCGCCACATCCCTTATCTTTCAGGCATGATGCCCGTCGGGTAGTGGCAGGAAAAGGAAATCGCATTTAATGATCCCTCGCGTATTGCTGCTGTTTATCGCCCTCATCGGGTTTAGCGCCGAGGCGCAGTCCATCAAAGAAAGCTATGCTTTTGCCGTACTGGGCGAACCGAAGTACGCGTTTAACTTTAATCACTTTGATTACGTCAACCCTGCGGCCCCCAAAGGCGGGCAAATCACCCTCTCCGCCATCGGCACGTTCGATAACTTCAACCGCTATGCGATGCGCGGTAATCCCGGAGCACGTACCGAAACGCTTTACGATACGCTGTTTACTACCTCTGACGATGAACCTGGCAGCTATTATCCGCTCATCGCCGACAGCGCACGCTATGCTGATGACTATTCCTGGGTAGAAATCGCCATTAATCCGCGAGCGCGTTTTCACGATGGCTCACCCATTACTGCCAGCGATGTCGCATTCACCTTCCACAAATTTATGACTGAAGGCGTGCCGCAATTTCGCCTGGTCTACAAGGGAACAACGGTAAAAGCGATCGCGCCATTAACCGTACGTATTGAATTAGCCAAACCGGGTAAAGAGGACATGCTCAGCCTGTTTTCATTACCCGTGATGCCAGAGAAGTACTGGAAAGATCATAAGCTCAGCGATCCCTTATCATCGCCTCCGCTCGCCAGCGGTCCTTATCGCATCACGAAATGGAAGATGGGTCAGTACATTGTCTATTCGCGCGTCAACGATTATTGGGCCGCTAATCTGCCCGTCAACCGTGGCCGCTGGAACTTTGATACCATCCGCTACGACTACTATCTGGATGACAACGTCGCCTTTGAAGCGTTTAAGGCCGGAGCGTTTGACCTGCGTCTTGAAAACGATGCTAAAAACTGGGCGACACGTTATACCGGTAAAAATTTCGCGAATCATTACATCATCAAAGATGAGCAAAAAAACGAATCCGCCCAGGATACGCGTTGGCTGGCGTTTAATATTCAGCGCCCGGTGTTCAGCGACCGACGGGTGCGAGAAGCCATCACCCTGGCCTTTGATTTTGAATGGATGAATAAAGCTCTGTTCTATAACGCCTGGAGTCGGACCAACAGCTATTTTCAGAATACCGAGTATGCCGCTAAAAATTACCCCGATGCGGATGAACTGGTAATACTTGCGCCCTTGAAAAAAGATCTCCCCCCTGAGGTCTTCAGCCAAATTTATCAGCCGCCGAAATCAAAAGGCGATGGCTACGATCGTGACAACCTGTTGAAAGCCGATGCCTTACTGGAGCAGGCCGGATGGGTACTTAAGGGACAACAGCGCGTAAACAGCGCCAACGGTAAACCTCTGAGCTTTGAACTGTTGCTCCCGGCGGGCAGTAACAGCCAGTGGGTGCTGCCGTTCCAGCACAACCTGCAGCGCTTAGGCATTACAATGAACATCCGCCAGGTTGATAACTCACAAATCACAAACCGGCTGCGCAGTCGTGACTATGACATGATGCCGAGATTGTATCGCGCAATGCCGTGGCCAAGTTCGGACCTGCAAATTCTCTGGGCCTCTGAATATATTGACTCCAGCTATAACGCCCCGGGCGTGCAAAGCCCGGTGATTGATAAACTGATCAACCAAATCATCGCGGCGCAAGGTGATAAAGCCAAACTAGTCCCACTCGGTCGGGCACTGGAC
>NZ_JAHLRC010000021.1:0-57137 GCF_018919545.1 Citrobacter sp. S46_ASV_140 | reverse complement strand
CGGTACGGTGCCTATTCTGGCGGTCTGGTTCTTTTGTATGGGGGCGTCGATCAAGCTAAGCGCTACCGGTACCGTACTGCGTAAATCAGGCACGCTGGTCATAACCAAGATCCTGGTAGCGTGGGTGGTCGCGGCGATTGCTTCACGTATTCTGCCGGAACATGGTGTAGAAGTTGGTTTCTTCGCCGGGTTGTCTACGCTGGCGCTGGTGGCCGCCATGGATATGACCAACGGCGGGCTGTATGCCTCGATTATGCAGCAGTACGGCACCAAAGAAGAGGCCGGGGCGTTTGTCCTGATGTCGCTGGAGTCTGGCCCGCTGATGACTATGGTGATTCTGGGAACCGCCGGGATCGCTTCGTTTGAACCACACGTGTTTGTGGGGGCCGTATTACCGTTCCTGATTGGCTTTGCGCTGGGGAATCTGGACCCTGAGCTGCGGGAGTTCTTCAGCAAAGCGGTGCAGACATTGATTCCTTTCTTTGCCTTCGCGCTTGGTAACACCATTGATTTGAGCGTGATTGCGCAGACCGGTGTACTGGGTATTTTGCTGGGCGTGGCGGTAATTATCATTACCGGTATTCCATTGATTATCGCCGATAAACTGATTGGTGGCGGCGATGGCACAGCGGGGATTGCGGCCTCCAGCTCAGCCGGTGCGGCGGTCGCTACGCCAGTGCTGATTGCTGAAATGGTTCCGGCATTTAAACCGATGGCGCCGGCAGCAACTTCCCTTGTCGCCACGTCGGTGATTGTGACCTCCATTCTGGTGCCGATTATCACTTCCATCTGGTCGAAAAGAGTTAAAGCCAGGGCGGCGGAAATTGATATTCGTAGCGCCGTGAAGTAAGTCTCTTTTGCCGGATGGTCTGTTCCATCCGGCTTAACGATTTAGGCTTTGACGACAAATACCTCATCGATGGTCCGACACTCACCCTCGTTCAACTCTCCGCCGGCATTTCGTGACACGCCGGTGCAATAGCCAAACTTACGCGATACCACGGTTTTGATGGTGGTGACGAAATCTTCGCCGATGGCGTAGATGGACATGTAGGTGCCAATCTGGTCCTGAATGTCGCGAAGTGCTGTCAGGTCGCCCTGTTTAAATGCTTCCCGTGCGCTGACAAACAGTTCAGGCATGACGTTGTTTAATCCTGAAATCACCCCCGCGCCGCCTGCCAGCAGGTTAGGAATGTAGTATTCGTCATAGCCGGACAACACGGCAAAATCCTCCCGTACGGCGCGGGTGGTCTGGATCATACTGCGAGTATGGGACTGGCAGTCGACGGTATCTTTAATGCCTGCGAAGTTGGGGAACTCGGCGGCGAGGGTGGCAACCAGTTCGGGCGTTAAATCGCAACCAGTGCGCGCCGGAAAGTTATAGGCAAACCATTTACCGCTGAGCTTCTGCCCCAACTGACGGAAGTAGCTCAGCAGCTGTTTTGCCGTTTGCCCATAGTAGTAAGGCGGCAGGATCATCACGGCGTCGTAATCGGCGCGATACGCTTCCTGCGCCATCAACAGCACATCATTCTGGCAGGTGGATGAGACGTTGGCGACCATCTTCAGCGAGCTCATAGCGCGGGCCTCGCGGATCAGTAACAGCTTTTCTTCGAGCGTAAAGGAGGCAAATTCCCCGATGCTACCCATCAGCAAAATCACGTCGATTTTGGCCTCGGTAAGGCGTTTGAGATGCTGGCTCAGACCGTTAAGATCGATCTTGCCGTCATTATCCATTGGCGTAATGGAAGGACACCAGACGCCAGCAAATTGCGATTGACCAGTCACGTTGTTGACTCCTTATTTGAAATGATGTTTCAAAACCAGATTACATTGATAGCATGTGTCCCTAAGTTTCATGTGAACCGTGCTCTCATTTTGAGCGACTGGGGTAAAATAAATGTGGTGTAATGGGGGAAATTTATCGGGAGAGGGAACAGATGCGATATCCGGTCGATGTTTTTACAGGCAAGGTTCGGGACTACACGGGAAGCCGTCCCAGCGCGATTGCTAAGGTCCAGGTTGACGGCGAGCTGATGCTGACCGAACTGGGGCTGACGGGTGATGAACAGGCGGAAACGAAAATTCACGGTGGGCCGGATCGCGCGCTGTGCCACTATCCGCGTGAACACTATCAGCACTGGAGACAAGAGTTTCCGGAGCAGGCAGAGCGCTTTGTCGCGCCCGCGTTTGGCGAGAATCTCTCTACTGAGGGGCTAACGGAAGAGAATGTATTTATTGGCGACATTTTCCAGTGGGGAGATGCGCTGATTCAGGTCACGCAGCCGCGCTCGCCGTGCTTTAAGTTGAATTTCCATTTTGGCATCAGCGATATGGCCAGCCAGATGCAGGAGGCAGGCAAGACGGGCTGGTTGTGTAGCGTCATCGCTCCAGGCCAGGTGTCGGCGGACGCGCCTTTGATCCTGGCTTCACGCGTCAGCGACGTCAGCGTGCGGGAGGCGATTGCCATTGCCTGGCATATGCCGTTTGATGACTCACAATATCACCGTTTACTCTCGGCTGCCGGGTTATCGAAAAGCTGGACCAGAACGATGCAAAAGCGTCGTTTAAGCTGCAAGATCGAAGACAATTCCCGCCGTTTGTGGGGAAAATAAAGCCATTCTGGCCATGCAATTAAATCAGGTGGTAACACCTGATTTGCCTCTCTCGTGGTTCTTATCTCTGCATACTAATCTCTGCATACTAAAGCGGGTAAAAAAACCTGCCTGTCACGCCATGTTTTCAGTCCATTCTTGATACCTGGCCCACAAAAAGAAACTCTGTGTTGAAAAAAAACTTGAGTATTTCCTGCACTCAAATATCTTAGCTTTAAATTGGTTTAAACCAGATGAGCAAGATGAAAAAGAAAAACAATGTTGATGTGCTTAGAGAGCGCTTTGAAAGCTGGTTAAACGAGAATAATTTGCCAGCGGGCTCTAAATTGCCTTCGGAGAGAGAGTTATGTGAGTTGCTGGATGCGAAGCGCATGACTTTACGTCAGGTTCTGATTGAGCTTGAGATCGATGCGCGTATCTTCCGAAAGAACCGCAGTGGTTGGTTTATTTCATCGAAGCGATTTATTTATAATCCCAAATCACTTTCCAGCTTTAATGCTGAAGCCTGTGCTCAGGGGCGCAAGCCTTTTTGGGGTTATTTAACCAAAGAAACGATTGCGACGGTTCCGCACCATGTTGATGATGTTTTTCTCTCCTCCGGTGATCGCTATTTAGTTACCGGTTGGTGTGGTCTTGATTCGCATAAAGTGTTTTACCATGAGTCCTATATTGATGCTGATGTTGCGCCAGGATTCATTAACAAATTGGGCAATCAGTCTTTTGCCAGCGTCTGGGAAGATGCGTTTGGTCATGCTTTAAATATCAAAGAAATGATTTTTAAACCGGTCAATATGCCAGAAGTGGCCTGCAAAGAGTTGGGCGTTGCGCCTAATACTTATGGAATTTTAGTAGAAAAACATCGGGCTACCCGAGATAAAAAAGTGGTTCAGGTTGATTTTGAATACTGGCGACTTGAATCTGTGGAACTTGTTATTCGTGATGAATGAGAAAAATAATGGGAAAATGCAACCAAGAACTTCTCGCTGAACGTGCGAGAAATATACCACTGTACCTACATGCTTATGCCTTTCATCTGAATATGCGCTATGAGAGAGTCCTTCCGGGCGATCTTCTGGATATTGCGCATCAGCAACAATTAAAGGGAGTGAAAATACATGTTGAGGATGGTGAGTCCCAATCACTGCAGAAACTAAACGATCGGCAGTTGCACGATTTTAAAGAAAAGGCAAAAAAATATAACCTCGATGTACATATTGAAACGAGCGCATCGGACAAGGCGACATTGACGGATGCGATCCGTATTGCTGTGGCAACTGGCGCAACTTCAGTACGTTTCTACCCGCGCTATGAAGGACATCTCAACGATGTCATGGCAAAGATTGCCAATGATATTGCGTGGCTGTCTCAGTATGACGATTGCGGACTAAGCTTTACTATCGAACAGCATGAAGATCTGCAAGGCCATGAACTGGTGACGCTGGTTAATAATAGTGGAATGAAGAATCTCTCTATTCTGTTTGATTTTGGCAACATGATTAACGCCAATGAGCAGCCGCTTTCTGCGTTAGAAGTCATGTCCCCTCTAATCACTCAGGTGCATATCAAAGACGCAAAAATTATTAAAGAAGGTAAAGGCTGGGGGCATGAGGCTTGTCGTTCAGGATACGGTGATTTACCAATGGAAGAGATGCTTAAGGCATTATTACTTTTAGGTGAGGATAAACCGCAAGTAAATGCTTTTGGTCTGGAAGAGGAAGTTGAATATTATGCTCCGGCATTTCGTTTTGATGATGAAGGTGAGAATCCCTGGATCCCATGGCGCGATGCAAGCTATACGCCGCTGCCCGACAGTAACATGATTGATGCGCGACTGGCGCAGGAAAAAGAACATGCTCTTGCTCAAATAAAGTATATCCGTGATTTATGCGACAAGTTTACAAGTAATAAATAAACTTCTTTAAATATTATTAAATGCGAAAAGGGTTATGAAAATAACTCTCTTAATTTATTAACTGCATGATTTAATTTAAATATTTCTCTCAACAAGCAATGAGGGTTTAATTATGTTCATGAATAAATGGGCAAGGCTCTGTTTTTTAATTTTAGGCGGCGGCACAATATTCAAACTTTCAAGTATGAAAGACGTTTTCTATGTGCCAATGCAAAGTGACTGGGGTTTAACCAATACGCAAATTGGTTTAAGTTTTACCGTTTATACGATTGTTCAGACAACCGGGCTTTTTCTGTCGCTCTATATCGCAGACCGTTATTCCAAGAAAATATTATTACCATTTGGTCTGATCGGCGTTGGACTATGCGGTTTATATTTGGCGACGCTACCGTCATTTACCGGTTATCTTATTTGCTTTGCCGCAATGGCGTTCTTTGCCGATGTGGTTTATTGGCCGGTGTTATTGAAAGCTGTGCGTCTGCTAGGTACGCAAGAAGAACAAGGGCGCATGTTTGGCTTTTTAGAAGCCGGACGTGGCGTGGTGGATGTTATCGTCGCTTCTGGCGCTCTGTTTGTTTTCGTCCAGTTTGGTGAAGGTAAAGCGGGGATGCAGGCGGGTCTGTTGTTTTATACGCTAATTACGCTGGCTGCGGGCGTTCTCACTTACTTTATTGTCGATGATGACAAAGTGAAAGGCGGCGAGAAAACCAGTGCCAACATGGAAGTCTTAAAGGGTATCAAACATGTGTTGTCCTGCCCTAACGTTTGGCTGGCTTCTTTAGGGATTTTCTTTGTTTACGCCGCGTACTGTGGCCTGACTTACTTCATCCCATTCTTAAAAGATATCTACATGCTGCCGGTAGCGCTCGTCGGCGCGTACGGCATCATCAACCAGTATGCATTGAAAATGGTGGGAGGGCCGATTGGTGGGCTGCTGGCGGATAAGGTTGCTAAATCACCTACGGTTTACCTGAAGTGGACGTTTCTGATCTCTGCTGCTGCTATGGTTGTTTTTATGCTGTTGCCACATCAAACGATGAATGTGTATATCGGTATGGCGGCGACGCTAGGATTTGGGGCGATTATTTTCTCACAGCGCGCCATTTTCTTTGCACCAATGGATGAGATTGGTACCCCGCGTGAATATGCCGGTTCGGCGATGGCATTTGGCTGTATCATCGGTTATATGCCCGCCATGTTTGCGTATACGTTATACGGCTATTTACTGGATACCAATAGCGGCATCACGGGCTATAACTATGTTTTTAGCGTGATGATTGCGTTCAGCTTAATGGGCTTTATCTGTTCAACCATTCTGGTGAAGCGGATTAAAAAGCAAAAGCTAGCGGCTGCGACTGTGGCAGCATAATGTGAGAACTTCCCCGGTACGATGTTACCGGGGAAGCCTGTTAAGCGCGTTTATACAGCGGCAACCAAATTACCAGCCGCAAACCACCCAGCGGGCTGTCTTCGGCCTTCACCCAGCCACGATGCTGTTGGATTGCGGTTTCAACAATCGCCAGACCCAGACCTGTTCCGCCAGACTCGCGATCGCGCGCCTCATCGGTACGATAGAACGGACGGAAAATCTGTTCTCGGTCTTCAGGGCTAACGCCCGGGCCATCGTCGTCGACAGTGATGGTAATCCCATCGATATCCACCGCGAAGCCAACTTCAATCTGAGTGTGTGAATAACGCAGGGCGTTGCGCACAATGTTTTCCAGCGCGCTTTCCAGCGCATTTGGGTTGCCGTACAGCGGCCACGGGCCCGGCGGGAAATTCACCGTGAGTGATTTACCCATCTGCTCGGCTTCAAAGGCGGCGTTATCCAGCACTTCACCCCACAGCTGATTGGCTTTCACCGTTTCACTGACCAGCGCGTTTTTCTGCTGATTGCGTGACATCACCAGCAGGTCGTTGATCATGCTGTCCAGTCGATGCGCTTCTGTTTCAATACGCTCCAGCTCTTTGCTTTCACCGCTACGACGGCGCAGCAGCGCGGTGCCCAACTGCAGACGCGTCAACGGCGTTCTCAACTCGTGAGAGATGTCCGACAGCAGGCGTTGCTGCGAGGTCATCATTCGCTCCAACGCCGTCACCATCTGGTTAAAGCTGGCGCCTGCCGCCAGAAATTCCTGCGGACCGGCTTCCAGTTCCGGATGCTGACGCAGGTTGCCCTGGGCCACTTCATCTGCCGCGTTTTTCAACTTACGCGCCGGTTTCGCCAGGCTCCAGGCAAGCCAGAGCAGTAGCGGAGAGCTGACTAACATGGTGACAATCAGCAACAACAGCGGTCGGTCGAACAACAGATTGATAAAGTCAGATTGTGAGCTGCTGGCAGGTCGAATGAGATACAGCTGGTAGTTATCTTCGCCGTCTCTGACGGAGAAAGGCCCGACCATCTCAACGCGACCGTATTTTTTCTTTTGCGGATGGTCGGCGTTATCGGCCTGACCAATAAAGTTACGAATGATCTGCATTTCGTTGCGTTCTGCGCCGATCACGCGTCCTTCCGTCGTAACAAGCAATAACCGCTGTCCTGGCGGTGCCCACTTGTCTATCGCCCGAAACAAGCGACGCCACCACATCAAATCGTTGGGTGGATCGTTCGCCAGTTCAGCTTCAACGTGTTGCTCAATCATCAACCCCTGGCGCTGCTCGCTGTCCAGTAGCTCGGTCATCTGGCGTGAATCAAGCTTGGGTAACATCAGTACCAACATCAACACCAGTGCCAGCGTCAACCAGAAGATGGCAAAGATGCGTGCGGTTAAGCTCCCTATCATGAAGCGGAGACCATCAGGTAGCCGCGACCGCGCAGGGTTTTAAACCACGGGTGTCCGTCTTTACGTTCTGGCAGCTTACGACGCAGGTTCGAGATATGCATGTCGATCGCGCGATCGAAAGGCGTCAGGCGTTTGCCCAGCACTTCCTGGCTCAGGTGTTCACGCGAAACCACCTGACCGAGATGCTGTGCCAGCAAATAGAGCAGGGTGAATTCGGTGCCGGTTAACTCCAGGGTTTGCCCGTCAAAGCTGGCTTCCTGGCGACCCGGATTAAGGCTTAACGCATCCACTTCCAGAGTCGGCGAACCGTTGTCGCTGTTCTGCTGCTGTTCGCTCCAGTGTGAGCGACGCAAAATAGCGCGGATGCGCGCGACCAGTTCACGGTCGTTAAACGGTTTGGGTAAATAGTCGTCCGCGCCCAGCTCAAGGCCAAGTACGCGATCCAATTCGCTGCCGCGAGCGGTCAGCATGATTACGGGTGTCTGGTGTGTCTGACGAAGTGCTTTCAGCGTATCAATGCCATTTTTCTTCGGCATCATGACGTCGAGCAAAAGTAAATCGATGCTGTCATCCAGAAGCTCAAGCGCCTGTTCCCCATCATAGGCAACCAGCACATCGAAACCTTCCATTTCGAGCAACTCCTTTAACAGGGAAGTCAGCTCTCGGTCATCATCAACTAACAGGATTTTATTCATTGTTTACGTACCTCCGAGGCAGAAATTACGTCATCAGGCGTCGCTAATCTATGACTTTACGTTGTTTTACACCCCCTGACGCATGTTTGCAGCCCGAATCGTAAACTGTCTCTCGTTGAATCGCGACAGAAAAGATTTTGGGAGCAAGTGATGGGCAAAGTTACCGCTGCCGTCATGGCCTCAACGCTGGCACTGAGTACTTTAAGCCATGCAGCTGAAGTCGTCACAGGCGATCACTGGCACCTGGGTGAAGGCTCCGCGCAACGCAGCGTTCAGAGCCACATGTTCGACGGTATCAGTTTAACCGAACATCAACGTCAACAGATGCGAGATTTAATGCAGCAGGCAAGACACGAACAGCCTCCTGTTAATGTTAGCGAAATGGAGACAATGCATCGCCTTGTCACCGCAGAGAAATTTGATGAACGCGCTGTGCGCGCTCAGGCAGAAAGAATGGCGCAAGAACAGGTTGCCCGCCAGGTTGAAATAGCCAAGGTTCGCAACCAGATGTATCGCCTGTTAACGCCCGAGCAGCAAGCGGTTTTAAATGAGAGACATGAACAACGAATGGAGCAACTGCGCGACGTAGCGCACTGGAAAAAAAGCTCATCGTTGAATTTATTGAGTAGTAGCAACTCACGTTCCCAGTAGTAACCCTGTTTTCCTTGCCATAGACACCATCCCTGTCTTCCCCCACATGATGTGGGGGTTTTTTTTGCCCAAAATTTGTCACTCGGTTATTGCCTGACTGTTTTACTTCATCCGTTATACTAGCGGCATATCATGGCAGGAGTGTTTATGAATCAAACCTATGGGCGGCTGGTTAGCCGGGCGGCTATCGCGGCGACCGTGATGGCATCGCTGTTACTTTTGATCAAGATTTTTGCGTGGTGGTACACCGGATCGGTCAGTATTCTGGCAGCGCTGGTGGATTCTTTGGTGGACATCGCCGCGTCGTTAACCAACCTGTTGGTGGTGCGCTATTCTTTGCAACCGGCCGATGATGAACATACGTTCGGACACGGAAAAGCGGAATCGCTGGCGGCGCTGGCGCAAAGCATGTTTATTTCCGGTTCGGCGCTGTTTTTATTCCTGACCGGGATTCAGCATCTCATCCAACCCACGCCAATGAAAGATCCTGGCGTCGGGGTGGTTGTCACCATCATTGCGTTAGTGTGTACAATCATTCTGGTCTCGTTTCAGCGCTGGGTGGTGAAGCGCACGCAAAGTCAGGCCGTTAGGGCGGATATGCTTCATTATCAGTCTGATGTTATGATGAACGGTGCGATTCTCGTGGCGCTTGGGCTGGCATGGTACGGCTGGCATCGCGCAGATGCCTTGTTTGCGCTCGGGATTGGCATCTATATTTTATATAGTGCATTACGCATGGGTTATGAGGCGGTACAGTCTTTGCTGGATCGCGCTTTACCCGATGAAGAACGTCAGGAAATTATTGATATTGTGACGTCATGGCCTGGAGTCAGCGGCGCTCACGATCTTCGCACGCGGCAGTCAGGGCCGACCCGCTTTATTCAGATTCATTTGGAAATGGAAGATAATCTGCCGCTCGTTCAGGCGCATTTAGTGGCTGAACAGGTAGAGCAGGCAATTTTACGGCGTTTCCCGGGATCGGATGTCATCATTCATCAGGATCCCTGTTCGGTCGTACCCAAGGAAGGCAAGATGTTTGAGCTTTTATAATTCGTTGTAAAAAAAGTGAACCGGGCCAGCATTTTGTGTATAAATTACCACCATTTGGCCTGACCTGAATCAATTCAGCAGGAAGTGATTGTTATACTATCTGCATATTCGTTGGATCGTTTCGATATGCGGAATCGACTTCCGGCAGCAGATTTCATTTTGCATTCCAAAGTTCAGAGGTAGTCATGATTAAGAAAATCGGTGTGTTGACAAGCGGCGGTGATGCGCCGGGCATGAACGCAGCAATCCGTGGTGTTGTACGTGCAGCGTTGACGGAAGGGCTGGAAGTCATGGGGATCCATGATGGCTACCTGGGTTTGTATGAAGACCGTATGGTTCAACTTGACCGCTACAGCGTGTCCGACATGATCAACCGTGGCGGTACATTCCTCGGTTCTGCCCGCTTCCCGGAATTCCGCGACGAAAACGTGCGTGCCGTGGCTATCGAAAACCTGAAAAAGCGTGGCATTGACGCGCTGGTTGTTATCGGTGGTGACGGTTCATACATGGGGGCAAAACGCCTAACTGAAATGGGCTTCCCATGCATCGGTCTGCCAGGCACTATCGACAACGATATCAAAGGCACCGACTACACCATCGGTTATTTCACCGCTCTGGGTACCGTAGTCGAAGCGATTGACCGTCTGCGTGATACCTCTTCTTCTCACCAGCGTATTTCCATCGTTGAAGTGATGGGCCGCTACTGTGGCGATCTGACCCTGGCGGCTGCCATTGCTGGTGGCTGTGAGTTTGTGGTGGTTCCGGAAGTGGAATTCAGCCGTGACGATCTGGTTGCTGAAATCAAAGCAGGCATCGCGAAAGGTAAAAAACACGCGATTGTGGCGATCACTGAGCACATGTGTGACGTTGACGAACTGGCGCATTACATCGAGAAAGAAACGGGTCGTGAAACGCGCTCAACCGTACTGGGTCACATCCAGCGTGGTGGTTCTCCGGTGCCTTACGACCGTATCCTGGCGTCCCGTATGGGCGCATATGCCATTGAACTGCTGTTGGCCGGTCACGGCGGTCGCTGTGTAGGTATTCAGAACGAGCAACTGGTTCACCACGACATCATCGACGCGATTGAAAACATGAAGCGTCCGTTCAAAGGTGACTGGCTGGACTGCGCGAAAAAACTGTACTGATTGTTTTTTCCGCGCCTGATGGCGCTAAGCGCATCAGGCCTACAGGTTGTAAAGACTTGTAGGCCTGATGAGCCGCTAACCATCATTCGGCACAATTCCCCGCATTTATTCCCCCAAGTTATAGCAAATCTTTTTTTATTCTTTAATGTTTGGATACCTTTCTGGCACGCTTTGCTCATCACAACACCACATAAGAGAGCTGGGCGATGAACAAATGGGGCGTAGGGTTAACATTATTGCTGGCATCGACCAGCGTTCTGGCAAAGGATATTCAGTTACTTAACGTATCGTACGATCCAACGCGTGAATTGTACGAGCAGTACAATAAGGCCTTTAGCGCGCACTGGAAGCAGGAAAAGGGCGACAACGTCGTGATCCGCCAGTCGCATGGCGGTTCGGGTAAACAAGCGACCTCCGTCATTAACGGCATTGAAGCCGATGTCGTGACGCTGGCGCTGGCTTACGATGTGGATGCCATTGCTGAACGTGGTCGTATCGATAAAAACTGGATTAAGCGTCTGCCGGATAACTCCGCGCCATACACCTCCACCATCGTTTTCCTGGTCCGCAAAGGCAACCCCAAACAAATTCATGACTGGAACGATTTGATCAAACCAGGCGTGTCGGTCATTACGCCAAACCCGAAAAGCTCAGGCGGCGCACGCTGGAACTATCTGGCGGCATGGGGCTACGCCTTGCACCACAACAACAACGATCAGGCCAAGGCACAAGACTTCGTGAAGGCCCTGTATAAGAATGTTGAAGTGCTGGACTCCGGTGCGCGTGGCTCAACCAATACCTTCGTTGAGCGCGGTATCGGTGATGTGCTGATCGCCTGGGAAAACGAAGCCCTGCTGGCGACAAACGAGCTGGGCAAAGACAAATTCGAGATAGTGACGCCGAGTGAATCTATCCTCGCGGAACCGACCGTTTCCGTGGTCGATAAAGTAGTGGAAAAGAAAGACACCAAAACGGTGGCGGAAGCCTACCTGAAATATCTCTATTCTCCGGAAGGTCAGGAAATTGCAGCGAAAAACTACTATCGTCCGCGTGATGCAGACGTTGCGAAGAAATACGAAAATGCATTTCCGAAGCTGAAACTGTTCACCATCGACGAAGAGTTTGGCGGCTGGACGAAAGCGCAGAAAGAGCACTTCTCTAACGGTGGTACGTTTGACCAGATCAGCAAGCGCTAAATAAGTCTGTGATTTACCGACCCGGTGGCATAACGCGACCGGGTTTTTTATTTGTCATGGTTTTGCGTTACTCTTGCCCTTCAATGAGATACAGGGAACGCGTAATGAAAAAAGCAGGCTATCTTTTACTGGCGGTGATTGTAGTCGCCGCTGCTGCAGGTATCGGGTACTGGAAATTCACCGGTAACCCGGACGCATTACGCCAGATTGTTCTTCAGCAATGCCTGCCGCACCAGTTGCAGCAGCAGGATCCCACGCCGTGCGCCGAAGTGAAGCCGGATGCCGGATATGTGGTGTTCAAGGATCGTAACGGCCCACTGCAATACCTGTTGATGCCGACCTGGCGCATCAACGGAACGGAAAGCCCGCTGCTGCTGAAATCAGGGACGCCGAACTTTTTCTGGCTGGCCTGGCAGGCGCGCAGCTTTATGAGCCAAAAATACGGTCAGGAAATCCCTGACAAAGCGGTATCGCTGACCATTAACTCGCGTAGCGGGCGTACGCAAAATCATCTGCATATTCATATTTCCTGCCTGCGAACCGATGTCAGAAAACAGCTGGATGACAATCTGGCGAAAATCAGCACTCGTTGGCTGCCATTACCGGGTGGGCTGCGCGGTCATGAATATCTGGCGCGTCGCGTCACGGAAAATGAACTGGCGCAACGCAGCCCGTTTATGATGCTGGCAGAAGAGGTGCCGGATGCGCGTGAGCACATGGGCAGCTATGCGCTGGCGATGGTGCGTCAGAGCGATGAGTCTTTTGTCCTGCTGGCGACCCAGCGCAATCTGTTGTCGCTCAATCTCGCCTCCGCTGAGGAAATTCAGGATCATCAATGTGATATTCTGCGTTAACCCCACCTAATCTGGCATTTACTCCGCATGTCTGTCCCCGTATTCTTGTTGAAAAAAACAACAGGAGACAGGCATGTCGCTCTGGCTTACACACCCTCTGTTTATCCCCTCTCTGGTGATTGGCATTACCATCCTGCTCTGGGCGACGTCGCTACTGCCGGAGTTTATAACGGCGCTGCTGTTCTTTGCCGTAGCAATGGTCGCCAAAATCGCACCTGCGGATGTGATCTTTGGCGGATTTGCGTCTTCGGCATTCTGGCTGGTCTTTAGTGGTTTTGTGCTGGGTATCGCGATTCGCAAAACGGGGCTGGCGGACAGGGCGGCGAGAGCGCTGTCATCGCGATTGACCGATTCCTGGCCGTTAATGGTGGCGAGCGTGGTGCTGCTCAGTTACGCGCTGGCGTTTGTGATGCCGTCCAATATGGGGCGTATTGCGCTGCTGATGCCGATTGTTGCCGCAATGGCGAAGCGTGCCGGAATTAACGAGGGTACGCGCGCCTGGTATGGTCTGGCGCTGGCCGTCGGGTTTGGGACGTTCCAGCTTTCCGCGACGATTTTACCCGCTAACGTGCCAAATCTGGTAATGAGCGGCGCGGCGGAAGGCTCTTACGGCATCCACCTCAATTATCTTCCCTATTTGCTGCTGCATACGCCGGTTCTGGGCTGGCTTAAAGGCGCGGTGCTCATCATGCTTATCTGCTGGCTGTTCCCTGGCAAGCCCCACGCACCACGCGATCTCACGCCAGCGGAACCAATGAGCTGGGATGAAAAACGTCTGGCCTGGATGCTAGCAGTGGTGCTGCTGCTGTGGGTAAGTGAAAGCTGGCACGGTATAGGGCCTGCGTGGACCGGGCTGGCGGCGGCGGTTATCACGCTGCTACCACGGATTGGTTTTATCAATGGCGACGAGTTTTCCTCCGGGGTAAATATCAGGACCTGCATTTACGTGGCGGGGATTCTGGGGTTGGCAATCACCGTTACCCAGACCGGCATTGGCAGTGCAGTGGGCGAGGCGCTGTTACAGGTGATGCCGCTGGATGCGGAAAAACCATTTACCAGCTTTCTCGCGCTGACCGGCATTACCACCGCACTCAATTTTATTATGACGGCGAACGGCGTTCCGGCGCTGTATACCACTCTGGCGCAAAGTTTTGCCGATGCGACTGGGTTCCCGCTGCTGTCGGTGATTATGATTCAGGTATTGGGGTATTCCACACCGCTACTGCCGTATCAGGCTTCGCCGATTGTGGTGGCGATGGCGCTTGGGAAAGTGCCTGCGAGGGCGGGGATGCTGCTGTGTATCGCGCTGGCGACGGCAACATATCTGCTTCTTCTGCCGCTGGATTATCTGTGGTTTAGCGTGTTGGGTAAGTTGTAAAAAAAGCCCGGTAGCGCTAACGCTTACCGGGCCTACAGTCTTGAAGGACGGGTCAGCGAAGCGCTACCCGCCTCAACAGCATTACGCCTGTTTAGCGGCTTCTGCTGCTTTAACGATGACCGCGAAGGCATCTGCTTTCAGAGAAGCACCGCCAACCAGCGCGCCATCAATATCCGGCTGAGCGAACAGTTCTGCTGCGTTAGCTGCGTTTACGGAACCGCCGTACTGGATGATAACTTGTTCAGCGATTTTCGCGTCAGCTTTAGCAATGTGGTCACGAATGAATTTGTGAACAGCCTGAGCCTGAGCAGGAGTTGCAGATTTACCGGTACCGATAGCCCATACTGGTTCGTAAGCGATAACGACGCCTTCGAATGCTGCCGCGCCCTGAGTTTTCAGAACGGCGTCGATCTGACGTGCACAGACTTCTTCAGTTTTGCCCGCTTCGTTTTCTGCTTCGGTTTCACCGATGCACAGAACCGGAGTCAGACCTTGTTCTTTCAGCACGGCGAATTTTTTAGCGATCAGCTCGTCAGACTCTTTGTGGTAAGTACGACGCTCAGAGTGACCGATAATGATGTACTGCGCGCCGATATCTTTCAGCATTTCAGCACTTGTTTCACCGGTAAATGCGCCAGACAGGTTCAGGTCAACGTTCTGCGCGCCCAGGATAATGTGGCTACCGGCAGCGGCGTGTTTCGCCAGGTCGATATACATTTCCGGCGGAGCAATTGCTACTGCACAGCCAGCAACGCCAGCCAGTTCTTTACGCAGGTTAGCAACCAGCTCGTTCACCATGTGGCGGCTGCCGTTCAGTTTCCAGTTACCCATCACTAAAGGATGTCGCATTTCATTTCTCCACGCTTGTCAGCGAATTAAGGAATATGGCCGCCCGTCAGGGCAGCATGGTCTGTGAAACAGTATAGAGATTCGTCTGCGGAAAGGCTTTGCTTTTTGTCATCAATTCGCCTTCTCAAGACTATCTGATAGTGCCAGCTTAATCGGTTCAACAGCGAAGGTCAGCCCTTTTTCACCGTTATCTGCCACAACATAGCGAATTGCGCCTTCTGTTTCGGCGTAATAGTGTTTACCTTTGCCGGCAGCGAGCAGTTTTTGCAGCTTTTTCTGGCTCTGCTCTTTCGTCAGTAGCGGCGCGACGGTACGAATGACGGCGGTCATGTATTCCAGCGCTTTCGCTTTGGCCGCCTTTTGTTCTGGTCCCTGAATCGGCAACCAGGTTATCTGCATACTTTTGATTTTTAGCGTGCCGCGCTCAAGGGCGGAGGACGCATACAGGTTTTCATTGATTTTACTGGCCGCGCGGGTGAGGTTTGCCCGATCGCGGCTGCTGTCGATGGCGCGGAACTCATTCAGGATAAGCTTCGGATTCTGCGTATTAAAGTTTTCGCGAAACTGGCTAATCGACAGGTCAAAGGTCGGCGCACCCGCCAGTAAATAGGGGGCCGTGGTTGCCGTCGATGGCTCTTCCGCCCGTGCCGCAACGCTCGCGGTGAAGGCTGAAAACAATAATAAAAACAGTGTAAATCCTTGCTTCATCAATCGTACCTTTCGTTATGACTGCTCACGATTAAAACGGTAACTGTCGGGCTTGTCAAAAGGGTAAACTGTTCTGGAAGGTAATAATAAAGGAACTTACATGACCATACAGCAGTGGTTATTCTCATTTAAAGGGCGCATCGGGCGCCGTGATTTCTGGATTTGGATAGGTCTGTGGATCGTCGGAATGCTGGTTTTGTTCTCGCTGGCGAGCAAGCAATTACTCGATATTCAGACTGCGGCATTTTGTCTGGTTTGTCTGCTATGGCCGACGGCGGCAGTGACGGTAAAACGCCTGCACGATCGGGGACGTTCTGGAGCGTGGGCGCTGCTGATGATTTTGGCGTGGATGCTGCTGGCCGGAAATTGGACGATGTTACCCGGCGTCTGGCAATGGGCGGTTGGTCGCTTTGTTCCGACGCTCATTCTGGTCGGCATGCTCATCGATCTGGGCGCGTTCGTTGGCACCCAGGACGAAAATAAATATGGTAAGGATACGCAGGACGTAAAGTACAAAGCCGAGCGCCAGTAGTTGTCGACCGGAGAAGCGCAAGCGCCTCCCGGCAACCCTCACCAGTAGTGTTCAGCAGTCATATGGCCCGGTCGACGGCGCAGGTGTTTGGTCATCTGCCGGGTCTCTTTCAGCAGTTGCTGCGTGTCGCGTACCATTTGTGGATTTCCGCACAACATCACATGGCTGGTTTCTTTATCCATTGGCAGCCCTACCGCCTTTTCCAGTTCACCGCTTTCAATCAGCGCCGGTACACGCCCGGTCAGCGAATCTACGGCTGTCTCACGGCTAACAACCGTCTGGATGCGTAATTTACCTTCGTAGCGCTTTTCCAGCGCCTGCATCAATGGCAGGTAGCTCAAATCGGCGGCATAGCGTGCGGCGTGGACCAGCACCAGATTTTTAAAGCGACCCAGATCTTTGCCTAGTTGCAGAATCGACAAATACGGGCCGATAGCCGTGCCGGTTGCCAGCATCCATAGCGTTTCGCAATCAGGGACTTCATCCAGCACGAAGAATCCAGCGGCCTCGCTCACCACCTGAACTTCATCGCCAGGCTTTAGCGCCGCCAGTTGAGGGCTGAGTTTGCCGTCGGGAACCGTCACCAGATAAAATTCTAAGTCGGGGTTATCGGGCGCATTCACGTAGGAATAGGCGCGCTGGACGCGCTCACCGTCGATCTCAAGGCCAAGCTTGGTGAACTGACCTGCAGTGAAAGGAAGAACCGGAGCTCGCACGGTCAAACTAAACAGGGCATCGGTCCAGTTCTGCACCTTTGTGACTTTACCTGTTACCCAATCTGCCATGGTTTTCTCCTGTCTGCTTTGATTGCCTTATCTTCGTTCGTTGGACGAAAGATTTCCAGCCCGGATGGGCTGGAAGGCTCTATTGATCAAATCAATTACAGGATGTGCGCCTGCACATCGGGATCCTTGCGATCGAGGTAGTGAATCGACTGAATGCGGCGGATCGTGCGCGATTTGCCGCGGATCAACAGCGTTTCGGTGGTTGCGATATTGCCTTTACGGCTAATCCCTTCCAGCAGATCGCCTTTGGTGATGCCGGTAGCGGAGAAAATGACGTTGTCGCTGCGCGCCATTTCATCCAGACGCAGCGCTTTGCCCGCTTCAATGCCCATCGCGGTGCAGCGGGCCAGTTCCTGTTCGCCAATACGACGGTTCTCTTCGCTATCGCCTTTGACGTCATGGCGCGCCAGCAGGCGGCCCTGCATGTCGCCGTCCAGCGCGCGGATGACGGCCGCGGAAACCACGCCTTCCGGTGCGCCACCAATACCGTACAGCACGTCCACTTCGCTGTCTGGCATACAGGTCAAAATCGAGGCCGCAACGTCGCCGTCAGGAATGGCGAAGACGCGCACGCCCAGTTTCGCCATCTCTGCAATAACCTCGTCATGGCGTGGTTTTGCCAGGATGGTGACGGTCAGGTCACTCAGTGGTTTGTTCAGCGCGGCTGCAATGTTTCGCAGGTTGGTTTCCAGCGACAGGTTCAGGTCGATGGACCCTTTTGCGTCAGGACCGACAATCAGCTTTTCCATGTACATGTCTGGCGCGTTCAGGAAACAGCCTTTATCGCCTACAGCCAGCACCGCCAGCGCATTCGCCTGGCCCATTGCCGTCATACGCGTGCCTTCGATAGGATCGACGGCGATGTCGACCGCATCACCGTGGCCGGTTCCGACTTTCTCGCCGATAAACAGCATCGGTGCTTCATCAATCTCACCCTCGCCAATCACGATGGTGCCGTCGATGTTGACCTGGTTGAGCATAATACGCATGGCGTTCACCGCCGCGCCATCAGCGGTATTTTTATCGCCGCGGCCCAGCCATTTATAGCCAGCCAGCGCGGCCGCTTCGGTCACGCGTGAAAATTCAATGGCAAGTTCTCGTCTCATTGCAAACTCGTAGCTGAAAGGAATGGCGCGAAGTGTAGCACAGGGGAGGGGACTAGATTATTGATGTGTGTGCGGGGTTGCCCCCGCACGAAGATATTGCCGGACAAGGTAAAGTCGCCATCCGGCAATGACGAATTACTCGTCGTGATCTTCCCACGCCATGGCGCGTTTGACCGCTTTTTTCCAGCCGCTGTAACGGAAATTACGCTCGGTGGTTTCGATGCCAGGGCGGAATTCACGCTCGATGACCGCTTTCTCCTGCAGTTCATCCAGATTCTGCCAGAAACCTACTGCCAGACCGGCAAGGTACGCCGCACCCAATGCGGTGACTTCGCGGACTTCCGGGCGCTCAACGCGCGTGCCGAGAATATCGGACTGGAACTGCATCAGGAAGTTGTTGGCGACCGCACCGCCATCAACGCGCAGGGCGTGCAGGCGAATACCGGAGTCAGCCTGCATCGCTTCCAGTACGTCACGGGTCTGGTAAGCGATAGACTCAAGCGTTGCGCGGATGATGTGGTTGGAGTTTACGCCACGGGTCAGGCCGAAGATGGCTCCGCGTGCATACGGGTCCCAGTACGGTGCGCCAAGGCCTGTAAATGCCGGAACGACGTACACGCCGTTGGTATCTTTCACTTTGGTGGCGAAATATTCAGAGTCGAATGCATCGCTGATGAGTTTCATTTCATCGCGCAGCCACTGGATGGATGCGCCAGCCATAAATACCGCACCTTCCAGCGCGTAGTTCACTTCCCCGGTCGGTCCGCAGGCGATGGTGGTCAGTAGTCCATTTTCGGACTTAACGGCTTTCTCGCCAGTGTTCATCAGCATGAAGCAGCCGGTACCGTAGGTGTTTTTCGCCATCCCTTCCTTCACGCACAGCTGGCCAAACAGAGCAGCCTGCTGGTCACCGGCAATACCGGAGATAGGAATACGAATGCCGCCTTTACCACCGATGTTGGTCTGGCCGTACACTTCAGAAGAACGACGCACTTCTGGCAGCATTGCACGCGGAATATCCAGCGCATCCAGCATCGTGTCATCCCAGTCCAGGGAGTGGATGTTGAACAGCATGGTACGAGAGGCGTTGGTGTAATCCGTTACGTGTACGCGCCCCTGCGTCATTTTCCAGATAAGCCAGGTGTCTACCGTACCGAACAGCAGTTCGCCGCGACGAGCGCGCTCACGTGAGCCTTCTACGTGGTCGAGGATCCACTTCACTTTAGTGCCGGAAAAGTACGGGTCAATTACCAGACCCGTGTTATTACGGATGTACTCTTCCATTCCGTCGCGCTTGAGCTTTTCGCAGATATCCGCGGTACGACGACACTGCCACACAATTGCGTTATAGATAGGCTTACCGGTCTCACGCTCCCAGACGATGGTGGTTTCACGCTGGTTGGTAATACCGATCGCTGCAATTTCATCGGAACTGATATCGGCTTTCGCCAGAACTTCTACCAGCGTGGAGCTTTGGGTCGCCCAAATTTCCATTGGGTCATGTTCTACCCAACCTGCTTTCGGGTAGATTTGCTCGAATTCGCGCTGTGAAACGCTAACGATATTCGCATCGTGGTCCATTACGACCGCGCGGGAGCTGGTGGTGCCCTGGTCGAGCGCAACGATATATTTTTTTTCAGTCATGATTATTTGTCCCGTAGTCACATTACTGCGAAGCTTTTTGTTGAGTGTTGGTCGCAACGTCTTTCTCTTCAATCGCGCAGACATCGCACGGTAAATGGCGACCAATCAGTTTGCGATATGCCCATGCGCCTAAAATCGCGCCGGTAATCGGGCCAAACACCGGGACCAGGAAGTAAGGGATATCACGACCACCCGTGAAGGCAATCTCACCCCATCCGGCCATCCAGGCGAAGAGTTTCGGTCCGAAGTCACGTGCCGGGTTCATCGCAAAACCTGTTAGCGGACCCATGGAAGCACCAATAACGGCGATCAACAAGCCGATCAGCAGTGGTGCCAGCGGACCACGAGGTACACCGTTACCATCGTCGGTCAGAGCCAGAATCAGCCCCATTAGAATAGCGGTAATGACCATTTCAACCGCGAAGGCCTGCACAAAATTGATATGCGGGTTCGGATAGGTCGAGAAAGTACCTGCCAGACCCAGGCTCTCGGTACTGCCGCGCACGATATGGTTAGTTTGTTCGAAATCGATGAAAAGATTGTAATAAAGCCCGTAAACCAGTGCCGCTGCGCAAAAGGCGCCGGCAATTTGCGAAATAATAAAAGGAGCAACTTTGCGTTTATCAAAACAGGCGAACAGCCAGAGTGCGATGGTTACCGCTGGATTCAGGTGTGCACCAGAAACGCCTGCAGTCAGATAGATAGCCATCGCTACCCCCAGACCCCAGATGATACTGATTTCCCACTGACCAAAAGTAGCCCCAGCAACTTTGAGTGCAGCGACACATCCCACACCGAAGAAAATCAACAACCCGGTACCGAGGAATTCAGCAATGCACTGGCCTTTTAAGGTTGATGTTTGACTCATAATCGGATCCTGAAGAGAGTTTAATGTTTATTGTATGCGAGAAGGTCACTGACATCCCCGGAGCCGGTAGGCACACTGTTAATTTATCGTTAACGCTCAAAAACGAGAAATATCGAAATTAAAATGTGTGTACTCCATCAACAAAATGAGCGTTATCGCGCCATTTCGCGGTATTTGTTATACAAAAATAGTGTGAGCTGAATCATTTCAATGATCAATTCGTTAACACTTAAGAGTTATGATAGTAATGTCACCAGGAGAAAGACGAAAAGTGTTGCAAACCGCAATCTGCGCGGGATGCCGCTGGACAGGGATGACGCGGCTTCATACAATCGGTGTTAAGTAGAGTGCGCTCGTTTTTATTAAGGCGTCGCCGGTTATCGGGACGAGGATTTTTATCCATCAACGCCTTGCAATTCAGGAGAGGTATGACGATGTCATTAGAAGTGTTTGAGAAACTGGAAGCAAAAGTACAGCAGGCGATTGATACCATCACGCTGTTACAGATGGAAATCGAAGAGCTGAAAGAAAAGAACAACTCACTGTCGCAGGAAGTTCAGTCTGCACAGCAGCAGCGTGAAGAGCTGGAGCGTGAGAACAACAACCTGAAAGAACAGCAGAATGGCTGGCAGGATCGTCTGCATGCCCTGTTGGGGCGTATGGAAGAAGTCTAATTCTGATTTCTTTAAAAAGGCATCCATAATGGATGCCTTTTTACTATGTAGACTTTAGGATATCGTAATTCTCAAATTTCAAAGAATACGATATGACAAAAAGAAACGATATTATTGATAATTCGGATCGATTTATCACCAGAGATATTAGATATGGTCTTATCTATACAGATAATCTAGGGTGGATTGATTTAGGCCACGCTAATCCGGCAGGCGCTGAAAATTTATGGTTTGAAATGACAAGACCTCGTGGTGGTGATAGTGAATTTTATGAAGTAAATTACCATCAAAGTATGTCTAAAAGCATTCACGGTCTAAATATCAATGCTGGTATATATCGTAGATTCATGGTGCGACGAGGATTGCAGGAGCGAATTCTGCAAGGTATTGCTTTGTCTATATTCTTGAGTACGTCACATCGTTTCGAATCCTTACAGGATTTTTGGCCTTACACTTATTTATGGATGTAATAAAACCTGTTGCGAATCCAAATTATGTTCGGGAACTCCGTATATGACGCTTCGACGATTAGGTATTATTATTGCATTTATGCTTTTCTTTGCGCTGCTTTATTGTTATTTCATGGTGAGTGTCTTTACAAAAAAATGCTATACGCAGCATGATTTATTAATTTATCAGCTATTAACGCCGAAATTGATTAAACAGGTTCCAAGGGTATCCAGCGACTGGTTTTTTGTAAGCCATACAGATGAGGGAAGCCATCTTCAACGCAGTGAAATAGTTTTTACGGGGATACCTAAGAATGATATTCACAGAGCAGAAGAAAAATTAAACGCATATGTTGAATCTTATCCTGCAAGTCGTGAGATGATGAGTGTCGTTGTTGAAGCAAGAGCTGGGAATTATGATGTTAAGGTCATTCACTACAAATCGGATGAATGAAGAAAATAAAAGGCCATCAAACTTGCTGATGGCCTTTTTCACTTACTCGATATCGAGCGGGTCTTCGGAGAGGATTATCCCGGTGTTGTCGGCGTACAGGTGGTCGCCGGAGAAGAATGTCACGCCGCCAAAGTTGACGCGCACATCGCTTTCCCCGATACCTTCTCCTGAAGCACCTACCGGAATTGCGGCAATCGCCTGAATGCCGATATCCAGTTCTTCCAGATCGTCTACCTGGCGGACTGAGCCGTAGATGACCAGACCTTCCCATTCATTCTGTACGGCCAGTCGTGCCAGTTCGGCATCGACCAGCGCACGACGGACAGAACCGCCGCCATCGACCAGCAGAATGCGACCACGGCCATTTTGTTCGAGCAGATCGTACAGCAACCCGTTGTCCTCGAAACATTTTACCGTGATGATTTGTCCGCCAAACGACGACCGTCCTCCAAAGTTAGAGAACAGCGGTTCCACGACGTTGACATCTTCCTGATAGATGTCACAAAGCTCGGATGTATCGTATTTCATAGGCTTAACGTTCAGTTGCTGCGAGAATTTTTAGTATATCGCGCTATGTGTACTGTTGGCAAAATCATCAATTGTTAATTGATATTTGTCAGTTAAAGAGACCACTGACTTAAGAAAATTCCAACGACAAACAGCAAGTTAGTTAATAGCGCCGCTTTTACGGTGCGTTCCAGCATCGGACGCATTGCCGCAGGATCCATTTCGCGCATCACGTAACGCGCCTGTTTGAAAAGCAGCGGAGCGGCAAGGATAAACAGCCATCCCCACAGACTTTGTAGCGAAAACAGGTTAAACAGCGCCAGGCAGACCAGCGTACCCATCAGCAGGCAGGCATGGTAGCGGCGGGCATTGACGGCACCTAAACGTACTACCAGCGTGTTCTTGCCGTTCTCTCTGTCGCTGTTGATATCGCGCAGGTTGTTGACGTTGAGCACGGCAGTTGCCAGCAGACCACAGGCGGTGGCAGGCAGGATCAGCGCCGGAATCAGCGTATGCGCCTGCAGATACCAGCTTCCCATCACGCTCAGCCAGCCAAAGAATACCAGCACGGAAATATCGCCCAGACCGATATATCCGTATGGGCGATTACCCACGGTGTAGGTGATCGCCGCAATAATCGACAGGCCCCCAAGCACCAGGAAACCGACAAAATCCGCCAGCGTGTGACAGGCCACAGCAACCAGGGCCAGGCCCGACAAACAGATCAACACCACGGTGACGATCAGCGCACGCTTCATCTGCTGTTGGGTGATAACCCCTTTTTGCATACCACGCAGCGGTCCAATGCGATCGGGCTTGTCGCTGCCTTTGACGGCATCGCCATAGTCGTTAGCGAGGTTGGACAGAATTTGCAGCAGTCCTGCTGTAATCAATGCCAACAGAGCAACCAGCGGATCGAAGTATCCTTGCCACCATGCTAATGCCGTACCGACGATGATCGCCGCGAAGGCGAGCGGTAAGGTCTTAGGTCGTAAACTTTCCAGCCAGGCTTGTGAGCGGCTAATTTTTTGTTGTTCAGTCATATTTAGCGCCAATAAAAATGGGGCTTTATCAGCCCCATCAACAGTGATGAAAATGCATTGAACGCGATTATAGGATAAAACGGCTCAGATCTTCATCTGCGACCAGCGCATCCAGATGTTTGCTCACATATTCGGCATCAATTGTGATGCTTTGGCCGTTTAAATCGCTCGCATCATAGGAAATATCTTCCATCAGACGCTCGAGAACGGTATGCAGACGACGTGCACCGATGTTTTCGGTGGTTTCATTGACCTGCCAGGCCGCTTCGGCAATGCGTTTAATGCCCGATTCGGTGAAGTTGATGTCCACACCTTCGGTCGCCATCAGCGCTTTGTACTGGACGGTGATGGAGGCATTCGGTTCGGTAAGGATACGCTCAAAATCGCTGGTGGTCAGCGCCTGCAGCTCGACACGAATCGGCAGACGACCCTGCAGTTCCGGGATCAGGTCAGACGGTTTCGCTACCTGGAATGCGCCAGAGGCGATAAACAGAATGTGGTCTGTTTTCACCATACCGTGTTTAGTGGAGACCGTGCAGCCTTCAACCAGCGGCAGCAGGTCGCGCTGTACGCCTTCACGGGACACGTCCGGGCCGGAGGATTCGCCGCGCTTACAGATTTTGTCGATTTCGTCGATAAACACGATTCCGTGTTGCTCAACGGCGTCGATAGCTTCCTGTTTCAGCTCTTCCGGATTCACCAGTTTGGCCGCTTCTTCTTCAATCAGCAGCTTCATCGCGTCTTTGATTTTCAGCTTACGCGGTTTTTGCTTCTGACCGCCCAGGTTCTGGAACATGGACTGTAGCTGGCTGGTCATCTCTTCCATTCCCGGAGGCGCCATGATTTCAACGCCCATCGGTGCGGCCGCGAGATCGATTTCGATCTCTTTATCATCCAGCTGGCCTTCACGCAGTTTTTTACGGAACGCCTGACGCGCTGCAGAAGGTTCCTGCGGCTGCTCTGACTGTCCCCAGTTATTTTTAGCCGGTGGGATCAGCACGTCGAGAATGCGCTCTTCCGCCATCTCTTCGGCACGGAAGCGGTTTTTCTCGATGGCCTGAACGCGGACCATTTTGATGGCAGCATCGGTCAGATCGCGGATGATAGAGTCAACTTCTTTACCAACATAGCCGACTTCGGTGAATTTCGTTGCTTCAACTTTGATGAACGGCGCGTTGGCCAGTTTTGCCAGACGACGGGCGATTTCGGTTTTACCGACGCCGGTTGGGCCAATCATCAGAATGTTTTTCGGCGTAACTTCATGGCGCAGCTCTTCGTTGAGCTGCATGCGGCGCCAGCGGTTACGCAGGGCAATCGCCACGGAACGCTTAGCGTTATCCTGGCCGATGATGTGTTTGTTCAGTTCGCTGACAATTTCGCGTGGGGTCATTTCAGACATGGGGGATCCTTACGCTTTGGAGTTCAATTCTTCGATGGTATGGAAGTGGTTGGTATAAATGCAGATATCCCCTGCAATATCCAACGCTTTCTCAGCAATCTCGCGTGCGCCAAGCTCGGTGTTTTCCAGCAGAGCGCGTGCAGCAGCCTGGGCGTAGGGACCGCCGGAGCCGATGGCAATCAGATCGTTTTCTGGCTGGATGACGTCGCCGTTACCGGTGATGATGAGTGATGCAGTTTCATCCGCAACGGCCAGCAGCGCTTCGAGTTTGCGCAGCATACGGTCAGTACGCCAGTCTTTTGCCAGTTCAACGGCAGCTTTCACCAGGTGACCCTGGTGCATTTCCAGCTTGCGTTCAAACAGTTCAAACAGCGTGAATGCATCCGCAGTACCGCCCGCAAAGCCCGCGATGACTTTGTCGTTGTACAGACGGCGGACTTTCTTCACGTTGCCTTTCATTACGGTGTTACCCAGTGTGGCCTGACCATCACCGGCGATTACCACATGGCCGTTACGGCGTACGCTTACTATTGTTGTCACGAGCAGACCCCTTGGTTACAAATGCAAAACACAGGCCCCGCGCAGTATGCGGGGCGTAATGCAAGTATAGATGGGGGGGATTTTGGGGGTTTCAACCCCCAGTGGCGAGTCGAATGCAGTTTGTGTGACCAGCAACTTTCAGGCGGCTGATGGTGTTGTCGGCATTCTCTTTGCCTTTGACCGGACCAATGACCACGCGATTCCAGCCGTTATTGGTGGTAATACGTGAGTTGAAGCCTTCAAAAGCCAACTGCGCGCGCACGGTTTCTGCCTGCTCAGCGCCTTTAAATGAGCCGCACTGTACCATCCAGCGGCGTTCATCTTTTTTCTCCGCCGTCTGTTTTGGCGGCTGCGTTTCATTCGTTATCGGCGCGGCCGGCTGCGTTTTCGGCTGAGCGGCGGTGGTATGCGCAGGTGTTTGCAGTAGATCCTGATACGGCTGTTGGGCCGCCGGTTTTGGCTGCGCCTTCGGCTGCTGTACCGGTGCGGCTTGCGCAGTACGCGTTTGCTGCTGCTGGTTCGGCTGTTCCGTTACCCGTTGGCGCGGCTGTTGAGCCTGCTGTTGGGTGTTATTCCACTGCTGCTGTTGCACCTGACGCTGACGCTGCAGCGTTTGCTGGCGTTGTTCAGCAGTTTGTTCGTTCCACGGTACTTCGTTGAGCTGCGTTGGCTGTTGGCGCATATCGGCCTGCATTTGCGCCAACAACTGGCGCTGCTCATTGGTAAGCTGATCGGCGTTCAGTACCTCGCCGCCTGCAGACGGTTCGGTAGGCGCACGTACGCCAGGCTGACGGCTTTCCAGCTCTTTGATGTATCGCCAGCGCTCTTCCGGTTTTGGCGGGATGCCATTACCGGTGACTTTCTGGTTTTGCAGCGTTTCGGACTCTTCTTTCTTGTGATGCGTAATGAAGTACAGACCACCGATAAAGGTCACGAGTACGGCTGCAGCAATAGCAACCATAGCGGGCGATACCGCAGGCGTATTGCGTTGTTTTTTCCGTGATGTGCTCTTCTTGCGCCGCGAAGGTGCCGGTTGGCCGCGACGTACATAATCTCGTTGTGCCACTATCGTTTCGCTGTATTTATTCGTTCGTCAGCCCGCCATGTTACTTAAGCGGCGGGCCTTTGACCAGACAGGGGAGTCCGAAAGCACTTTACTTTACGTCAGTGCCCGGGTAGTGCCCCGAATAATAAGCTCGCAGTCCAGTAAACGTGAGCCACTGCTGACGTTCTGACCTTGTAGTTGATCGAGCAGTAACAGCATAGCTTCACGTCCGATATCGAAACGCGGCTGTGCGACGGTTGTCAGGGGTGGATCACAAAATTCCGTGAGCGAAATATTATCAAAGCCAATGATGGATAAATCGTCAGGTACCTTCAGACCCTGACGTTTGGCGTAAGAGAGTGCTCCCAGCGCCATGACATCGCTGTGGCAAAAGACCGCAGTAGGTGGCTGTGGAAGCTCAAGGAGCTGCTTAAGCGCATTGGCTCCCGCTTCATAGGTAAAGTCACCGCGCGCGATGAAATGCGGATCGACCGTAATTCCGCTGCGGCGCAATGCCTGAACGTAACCTTGCAGACGGTAATGGCACAGCGGCATATCCTCTGGTCCGGCGATACAGCCAATGCGTTTATGCCCCAGTTCCAGCAGATAGTTCATCGCGTTGAAGGCGGCGGTGAGATTATCAATGTGCACGGTGGGGAGTTCCAGCTCTGGCGCGAACTCGTTGGACATGACCATCGGCGGCAAGTTGCGCTGCTCTTCCACGCTGGCATCAAACGGCAGGCGCGAGCTGAGCAGCACCATGCCATCGATCTGCTTGGTGATAATGAGGTTGAGGAAGGTCTTTTCCTGCTGATTCTGGTGGGCGCAGTCGCCGATAAGCACCAGATATCCCTGCTCAGCGGCGGTCACTTCTATGCCGCGAATCACTTCGCTAAAAAACGGATCGCAGATATCCGGCACAATCACCAGAATGGTACGTGATTCATTACGCTTAACGTTGCGTCCCATTGATTGGGGTAAATATCCCACTTCCAGCGCAGCCTGTTCAACCTTGTTACGGGTTGACTGCGAGACTTTGTCCGGGTTCATTAACGCGCGGGATACGGTTGCCGTTGAGACTTTCGCCTTCAGAGCAACATCTTTCATCGTAGCGGCGGCAACCTGCTTATTCGGTTTCACTCTTTCTCCTCGCCAGAGAGCTGCTGGCACAGACTCGTCCTTGAATAGCCTTCATCTGAAACATTTTTATCAGATAGTTAATGGAAGCGGTTACAGAATTTTCATAAAAAGTGTGATGGATCTTTAATTTTACGATCCGCCTCGCATCGTGAAGGATTATCCCTCGATGGGATCGACATCCAGCACCCATTTTACTTTACGTGCATCGGGTAGCGTATTGATCAGCGCCAGCGTACCGCTGATGATATGCTGCAGGCGAATTCGCGACGGATGTTGCAACAAAATTTGCCAGCGATAGCGACCGCCGCGCTTGGGGGCCAGGGCGGGAACCGGGCCGAGCACCCACAGTTTGTCATCGGCAAGCGGACTGGCCTGGATCAGATTTCGCAACTGTTGTAAGAACATTGGCGCATGCTGGTTGTTATGATCTTCTGCCCGCACAATCACATGGCTGGTCCACGGTGGAAGCTGGAGCGTTTGTCGCTCGGCCAGCGCCTGCTCGGCAAACGCGTCATAACCTTTGTACAGCAAAGTTTGCAGCAGCGGATGTTCAGGATGGTGCGTTTGTAGCACCACTTCGCCCTGTTTCCCGGCGCGTCCTGCTCGCCCGGAGACCTGCGTGTAAAGCTGGGCGAAGCGTTCTGCCGACCGGAAATCTGCAGAGAATAGTGCGCCGTCAACGTCCAGAAGCGCCACCAGGGTGACGTCCGGGAAGTGGTGGCCTTTGGCCAGCATTTGCGTGCCGATCAGAATTCGTGCGCCGCCGCGATGTACTTCCGCCAGATGCTGCTCCAGCGACCCTTTACGGCTGGTAGTGTCGCGATCGATGCGTGAGATTGGCACGCCGGGGAAAAAAGGGGCCAGAGCCTGCTCAAGCTGTTCGGTGCCGAGTCCAACCGGAACCATATGCGTTGAGCCGCAGGATGGGCACTGACGTGGTATTGGGCGCTGGCTGTCGCAGTGGTGGCAGCGTAAATGGTGCTGTGCCTGATGCAGCGTGTAGTAGTGATCGCAGCGCGGACATTCGGCAATCCAGCCGCAGTCATGGCACAGCAGCGCAGGAGCAAAGCCCCGGCGGTTCAAAAACAGGATCACCTGGTTATCCGCCTGCAGGTGCTGACGCATACGGGTGATAAGCGCAGGGGCAAGTCCGGCCTGCACCTGCTGACCTTTGAGATCCAGCACGTGCTGAGTGGCGGGGCGCGCATTTCCGGCACGACGCGTCAGGCGCAGCATGCGATATTTTTTCTGTCGCACGTTGCACAGCGTTTCCAGAGCCGGAGTGGCTGAGCCGAGAATAATCGGGATCTGCTCGCTGTGGGCGCGATAAACCGCGAGATCGCGCGCATGATAGCGCCAGCCTTCCTGCTGTTTATAAGAGCTGTCGTGCTCTTCGTCGATGACAATCACGCCGAGATTTTTAAACGGTGTAAACAGCGATGAGCGTGTGCCGATAACAATCGCCGCTTCGCCATTTTTTGCTTTCAGCCAGGCCGAAAGACGTTCGCTGTCGTTCAAACCGGAGTGCAGGACTTCGACTGGCGCATTGAAGCGTTCGCGAAAACGGGCAATAGTTTGCGGCGTCAGGCCAATCTCCGGCACCATCACCAGCGCCTGCTTGCCCTGGGCCAGGACATTTTCCAGTACGCTTAGATAGACCTCTGTTTTGCCTGAGCCCGTCACGCCCGCTAATAGCCAGGCGCTAAAACTGTCCGCGGCGCTGTGAATCGCCCCGACGGCGGTGGCTTGCTCGGTGTTCAGTCGAAGACGCTCACCGGAAACCGCGTAATGGGTACGCCAGTCGCTAAAACCAGGCGTTTCGCTCGCCAGATCGCACAGCCCTTTTTTCCGCAGCGCCTGTAATGCGGCGTCATTAAATTCGAGCTCAGCCACCTGGTCGCGCCAGATTTTTCCCTGGCGTAGCGCAGCCAGCGCCTGCTGTTGCTTGGGAGAGCGCTTGAGGCTGTTGAGATCAATAACCTGACCTTCTTCAGTGGCAAACCAGTACCATATGGGCGCGTTTGTCGCCGGGCGTCCCTGGCGCAGCAGAATCGGCAGGGCATGAAACAGTACGTCGCCGATAGGATGGTGATAATAGTCAGCCGCCCACAGCAGTAGACGCCAGACGGAGGTCGAATAAACCGGCTCGCTGTCCAGCACTTCGAGAACGGCTTTCAATTCGCTCAGCGGCAGTTCGCTGTGCTCGCTAACGGATAGAACGATGCCCACGCGCTCCTGTTGCTTGCCAAAGGGCACGCGTACACGACACCCAGCTTTGGCGCTCATGCCTTCCGGCAGCAGGTAGTCAAAGGTGCGAGGTAGCGGAACGGGTAAGGCAACGTGCGCAACGGGCATTGAATCATCCTGACTTGAAATCTGGCGGGTTAGTATACACATTAGTGAAGGGTAGAATGCGGATCAGTTTGCATGAGCAGGTTAATTTCTGTATGATTCGCCGCCTTTGATGCAAATTGATTGCGTCAAACAATGACCATTACCCGAGAGTTTCAGGCTGTTGATGCAGCGTGAAAGGTGACGGGGAATAATTAACATCGCGTGGTGTCTGGCGTTAGGGCTGGAAGAGCGACGCGGCCTTAAACCGAGGTTTTCCCATGAAAAAAGATATTCACCCGAAATACGAAGAAATTACTGCAAACTGCTCTTGCGGTAACGTCATGAAAATCCGCTCTACCGTCGGTCACGATCTGAACCTGGACGTGTGCGGTCAGTGCCACCCGTTCTATACTGGCAAGCAGCGTGATGTTGCTACCGGTGGCCGTGTTGATCGCTTCAACAAGCGTTTCAGCATCCCAGGCAGCAAGTAAGTTTCAGCTGTCAGAAAAAAGCGCCTTATGGCGCTTTTTTTGTATCTGCGCCTGCAGACTGAAATTCGTATTGATGTATTGAATGATGTCTTTTATTTAATAAATAAAACAGTGTTTTTATTTTTACGATAAAATGTTTCAACTGGTGATCTGCGTCCTTTTTATCTTCTTGTTTTTGCCACTTATGCCAATCTTTGGCAAAATACCAAAGGTTTCTTCCTTCTTTCTAAAATACACTTTCGTGGAAATATAAAATTATTCTTATTCCTTCATCGTTTCTTCATTTATGGACGGAGCGAGATGGGCAATTTCCTAGATTTAGTGTGAAGAGGGATGGTCATGAAATTTAAATCCGCGTTATTACTGATTTCATTATTCTCTGCGGCCGCGCAAGCGGGTTATGTTGATTATCGACATGAATATTATGATGATGGTCGTAATTACGACCGTGTTTATATGTCGCATCGTTTTGCTACTGGTTTTGGTGTCGCAGTCGAGGCCATTTCACGTTCCGAAAATACGCAATCTAATGATGCGTGGAATAATATGGAAAGTAATGGCAACGAGTATACGGCAAGCTACCAGTTCACCTGGAATGACCTTGTCTGGCAGACGGGTATTGCGCTCGAAACGGGCGATAACATCGCGATTTATAAGCCTTATATTCGCGTGCAGTATAACATCAATGACCATTGGTGGACCGCGTTCCGCTATCGTCAGGAGTACATGCGCAGAAACACTGACGGCAAGGATGACCGCATGGTCTATCGTCCGGAAGCATGGCTCGGTTATAACATCAATGACTGGATGTTTGAGCTAAATGGCATTTATAAAATTGCCGATAGCGAAGATTTATATAACAACCGAAAAGACGATTACGAATATAACTTCCGTGTGGCGTATAAAATAGGCTCATGGGTTCCATTTGTTGAGGTGGGTAACGTTTCCTCGGGGTATAACACCACAACCACAGACGATCGTCAGACCCGCTATCGCGTTGGTCTCGGTTATAACTTCTGACCGTTAATACACTTCGTATCGATTTATTACGCTGAGCATCGGTATACGCATAGTTTGCGTGAATAATGTGTCTAAGGAGTTAACATCATGTCTAATGATGGAACAATGATCGGAAGCAATCAAAATATTGCCGTCAGGCCTTTCGGATTAAGAGATAAATTCGGTTATTTATGTGGTGACCTCGGAACCTGTTTTATTCTTGGACTGGTAAATAGTTTTTTAATGATTTATTACACCAACGTACTCGGTATTTCCGGTGTTATTGTTGGTTCACTCTATTTTGTGACCAAACTCTTTGATGCGTTTGTCGACGTTGGTGTAGGGCGCTTATGTGATACCTCTAAACTGACGGTACATGGGCGATTTAACCCCTGGGTGCGCCGCATGAAGTACCCGTTTTGCATCATTGCGGTCGTTCTGTTCCTGCCGTTTGTGCATGATTTTTCTTATACGGCGAAAATTATCTACATCTGCTGTTCCTATTTTATTTACGGTTCGCTGTTATCGACAGTGAGTATTCCGTATGGCGCCATGTCTGCGGCGATTAGCTCGAACCCGGAAGATCGCGTATCGCTGTCAACCTGGCGCAGCGTTGGGTCCGCCATCGGCGGCGGGACAACCGGCTTTTTTATTCCGATCCTGATGTACACCACTCTGGTGGACGGAAGCCAGGTGATCTCTGGGCAGCATTTCTTCTGGATTGCCATTGGTTGTTCTGTGCTGGGGTTTATCTTTTTAACGTTGACCTGTCAGTTAACGACAGAACGCGTGCGGGTTGAAAGAAAAGAGAGCATGCCGGTTTCTGTGCTGCTGAAGGGGTTGCTACGCAATAAAGCGCTGATTGTTTTAGTGGTTGTGGATCTGCTGATTGTGATTAATCAGGGGTTGTCTGGTACCAACATGACTTACCTGTTTAATGACTATTTCCATAACAAAGAGGCCATGTCCGTTGCATTGCTCTTCACCTTTGGCTCTCTGGTTTTGCTGGCACCCTCGGCATCCTGGCTCACGAAGCGCTTCGGTAAGAAAGAAGCCAGCGTAGGCGCGCTGCTCTTTGCGGTAGCCATGTATGTGATTATGTACTTCACCCACATTACCGACGCGAAGGTTTATTTGGTTTTCCTGTTCCTGGCGACGCTGGGGGCTGGGTTATTCAACCTGATGATTTGGGCGTTTATGACCGATGTGTGTGATTATCACCAGTATGTCACCGGCGATCGTGAAGATGGGACCGTCTATGGCGTGAACTTCTTCGCCCGCAAGGTTGGCCAGGCGTGCGCAGGGGCTATTGGCGGCTTTATGCTGGCCATCATTGGTTATCAATCTTCGTCAACGGGTGGCGCTGTGCAAACCAGCATTGTGCAGGAAAACATCTATACGATGGCGAATCTGTTACCGGCTTTATGCCTGTTTTTGGCCGCGGTCATTCTGATTTATTTCTATCCATTGAACCGTAAAGAGACGCTCAAAATGGAAGAAACATTGAATAAGCTTAATGGTATCAGTAAGTAACGTAGTGAGAAGCGGCGGGAGTAATCCCGCCTTTTCTCATCTGTCTTGAAAAATCAGTATTCCCACGTTTCCGGGTTGATACCCAGTTCACGCATGATTACCTTTGCTTCTTCCGGGATTTCATCGCTGCGCTCTTTACGCAGGTCGTCATCGTTGGGTAATGGTTGCCCGGTAAAAGCATGCAGAAACGCTTCACACAGCAGTTCGCTGTTGGTGGCGTGACGCAGGTTGTTAACCTGACGACGCGTGCGTTCATCGGTAAGGATTTTTAACACCTTCAGAGGAATGGAAACCGTAATTTTTTTGACTTGCTCACTCTTCTTACCGTGCTCAGCGTATGGGCTGATATATTCGCCGCTCCATTCAGCCATGAGATACCTAATCCTCTTTGTCATTAATATTGAGGCCAGAACCTGAGCCCGGACCATAATTGCGCGTAGTTTATCGTAGTGGCGTGGCCCTGACACGAAGTAAGCCGACGCAGATGTACGCTAATGCATATAATTTTAACGGCTATTTCCGGTTTGCTCAATCTATACGCAAAGAAGTTTAGATGTCCAGATGTATTGACGGCTATCGTAACTATGATTACTCTGGTGTCTGACTTTTCACCGACTCAGCCAGGATCTCCTCAATATGACGCGTAAACAGGCCACCATCGCAGTGCGTAGCGGGTTAAATGACGACGAACAGTACGGTTGCGTTGTCCCGCCGATCCACCTCTCCAGCACCTATAACTTTACCGGTTTTAATGAGCCTCGCGCCCATGACTATTCGCGCCGCGGTAACCCAACGCGTGATGTCGTTCAGCGTGCGCTGGCGGAACTGGAAGGTGGGGCGGGGGCAGTACTGACCAATACCGGCATGTCGGCGATTCATCTGGTGACTACGGTATTCCTCAAGCCTGGCGATCTGCTGGTCGCACCGCACGACTGCTACGGCGGAAGCTATCGTCTGTTTGACAGCCTGGCAAAGCGTGGCTGTTATCGCGTACTGTTTGTCGATCAAGGAGATGAGCAGGCGTTGCAGGCGGCACTGGCGGAAAAACCGAAGCTGGTGCTGGTAGAAAGCCCAAGCAACCCGTTGCTGCGCGTGGTGGATATCGCGAAAATCTGCCAGCTGGCGCGCGAAGCTGGAGCGGTCAGCGTGGTGGACAACACTTTTTTAAGCCCGGCACTGCAAAATCCACTGGCATTAGGCGCCGATCTGGTGTTGCATTCATGCACGAAATATTTAAACGGTCACTCCGACGTAGTGGCTGGTGTGGTGATAGCAAAAGATCCGGAAACGGTCACTGAACTGGCATGGTGGGCGAATAATATTGGTGTGACCGGCGGCGCGTTTGATAGTTATCTGCTGTTGCGCGGCCTGCGTACTCTGTCACCTCGTATGGAGGTGGCGCAACGTAATGCTCAGGCGATTGTGGATTATCTGCAAACTCAGCCGCTGGTGAAAAAATTGTATCACCCGTCATTGCCGGATAATCAGGGCCATGAGATTGCCGCGCGTCAGCAAAAAGGGTTTGGCGCGATGTTGAGTTTTGAGCTGGATGGCGATGAGCAAACGCTGCGTCGCTTCCTCGGCGGGTTGTCATTGTTTACGCTGGCGGAATCGTTAGGGGGCGTTGAAAGTCTGATCTCTCATGCCGCAACCATGACACACGCGGGAATGGCGCCAGAAGCGCGTGCTGCTGCCGGAATTTCGGAAACGCTGTTGCGTATCTCCACCGGTATTGAAGATGGCGAAGATTTAATTGCCGACCTGGAAAATGGCTTCCGGGCTGCAAACAAGGGGTAAACATGAGTGTGATTGCGCAGGCAGGGACGAAGGGTCGTCAACTGCACAAATTTGGTGGTAGTAGTCTGGCTGATGTGAAATGTTATCTGCGTGTCGCAGGCATTATGGCGGAGTACTCGCAGCCTGATGACATGATGGTTGTTTCAGCCGCAGGCAGTACCACTAACCAGTTGATTAGCTGGCTAAAATTAAGCCAGACCGATCGTCTGTCTGCGCATCAGGTTCAACAGGCGTTACGTCGCTATCAGAGTGAGCTTATCAGCGGTTTGTTACCTCCTGAGGTGGCGGATGGGCTGATCGGCGCGTTTATTCACGATCTGGAGCGCCTGGCCGGATTACTCGACAGCGGCGTGAATGATGCCGTCTATGCTGAAGTCGTCGGGCATGGCGAGGTGTGGTCGGCGCGTTTGATGTCTGCCGTCCTTAACCAACAGGGGCTGGAGTCGGCCTGGCTGGATGCGCGCGATTTTTTACGTGCCGAGCGCGGCGCTCAGCCGCAGGTGGATGAAGGTCTTTCTTACCCATTGCTGCAGCAACTGCTGGCGCAGCATCCGGGCAAACGCCTGGTCGTTACCGGTTTCATTAGCCGCAGCAACGCCGGTGAGACGGTACTGCTGGGGCGTAACGGCTCCGACTACTCGGCGACGCAGGTTGGCGCGTTGGCGGGGGTTTCCCGCGTAACCATCTGGAGCGATGTGGCCGGGGTTTACAGCGCGGATCCGCGTAAAGTAAAAGATGCCTGTCTGCTGCCGCTGCTGCGTCTGGATGAAGCCAGCGAGCTGGCGCGTCTGGCGGCTCCGGTTCTCCATGCCCGCACCCTCCAGCCGGTTTCCGGCAGCGATATCGATCTCCAGTTGCGTTGTAGCTATACGCCGGAGCAGGGATCGACGCGTATTGAACGCGTGCTGGCTTCCGGTACCGGGGCACGTATTGTGACCAGCCATGACGACGTTTGCCTGATTGAGTTTCAGGTTCCCACTGGCCAGGACTTTAAACTGGCCTATAAAGAAATCGATCAGATTTTAAAACGCACCCAGGTGCGTCCGCTGGCAGTGGGTGTGCATCCTGACCGCCAGTTGCTGCAATTTTGCTATACCTCCGAAGTCGCTGATGGCGCATTGAAAATTCTGGATGAAGCTGGCCTGCCGGGCGAACTGCGTCTGCGCCAGGGGCTGGCGCTGGTGGCGATGGTTGGGGCGGGCGTCACCCGTAACCCGCTGCACTGCCATCGCTTTTGGCAACAGCTGAAAGGTCAGCCGGTCGAATTCACCTGGCAGTCGGAAGAGGGCATTAGCCTGGTCGCCGTCTTGCGTACCGGGCCAACGGAGAGCCTGATTCAGGGTCTGCACCAGTCAATCTTCCGCGCGGAAAAACGCATTGGTCTGGTGCTGTTCGGCAAAGGTAACATTGGGTCGCGCTGGCTGGAGCTGTTTGCCCGCGAGCAGAGCACGCTCTCGGCGCGTACCGGATTAGAGTTCGTGCTGGCAGGAGTGGTTGATAGTCGCCGTAGCCTGCTGAATTACGAAGGGCTGGATGCCAGTCGCGCGTTGGCCTTCTTCGATGACGAGGCGGTAGAACAGGATGAAGAGTCATTGTTCCTGTGGATGCGTGCCCACCCGTATGATGATTTAGTGGTGCTGGACGTCACTGCCAGCGAGCAGTTGGCGGAGCAGTATCTGGATTTCGCCAGTCATGGCTTCCATGTTATCAGCGCCAACAAGCTGGCGGGGGCGAGCAGCAGTAATAATTACCGCCAGATTCATGACGCCTTTGAAAAAACCGGTCGCCACTGGCTGTATAACGCCACCGTCGGCGCAGGTTTGCCGATCAACCATACCGTGCGCGATCTGATTGATAGCGGAGATACTATTCTGTCGATCAGCGGGATCTTCTCCGGCACGTTGTCGTGGTTGTTCCTGCAATTTGATGGCACGGTCCCGTTCACCGATCTGGTGGATCAGGCGTGGCAGCAGGGTCTGACTGAACCTGATCCGCGCGTGGATCTTTCCGGCAAAGATGTGATGCGCAAGCTGGTGATTCTGGCGCGTGAAGCGGGTTACGACATCGAACCGGACCAGGTACGCGTAGAATCGCTGGTGCCTGCACACTGTGAAGCAGGTTCTATTGACCATTTCTTTGAAAATGGCGATGAGCTGAACGAGCAGATGGTGCAACGCCTGGAAGCGGCACGTGAAATGGGACTGGTGCTACGCTATGTGGCGCGTTTTGACGCTAACGGTAAGGCACGCGTTGGCGTTGAAGCGGTACGCCCTGAGCACCCGCTGGCGGCACTGCTGCCGTGCGATAACGTCTTCGCCATTGAAAGCCGTTGGTATCGTGATAACCCACTGGTCATTCGCGGACCGGGGGCGGGCCGCGATGTGACCGCCGGGGCGATTCAGTCTGATATCAACCGCCTGGCGCAACTGCTGTAGTTAGCGCTTACTGTTCGCCGCAAACACCTCTTTTGCGGCGAACAGGCCGTTTAGTGCTGCCGGGAATCCCGCATAAACAGCCATCTGCATCATCACTTCAATAATCTCTTCCTGCGTTAAGCCAACGTGCAGCGCGGCGGCGATGTGTACCTTAAGCTGCGGTGCGGCGTTACCCATGGCGGTGAGCGCGGCGACGGTGGCAATTTCTCTACTGCGTAAATCCAGCCCCGGCCTTGAATAGATGTCGCCAAAAGGAAATTCAATCAGGTATTGGGCGAAGTCTGGCGCAATATCCTGCAGACTTTCGACTACCGCATCTCCGCCTTTTCCATCAACCTGTTGCAGCATTCTCTGACCGGTTAAATAGCGTTCTGAATCCATGATAATCACCTCGTGAGTTAGTGTATGGCATGAGGATAGAGCGTGCGGAATGATTGGGGTAATACCGTTTCCGTGATACCTTTTCGGTATGACAACATCGCCTTTGCACTCTCTGGATATCCGCCTTCTACGCTATTTTTCCGTGGTGGCGGAAGAGAACAACATGAGTCGAGCGGCGCTGCGTTTATTTATGTCGCAGCCGCCGCTGAGTCGCCACATTCGCCAGCTTGAAGAGCGCCTGGGGGTGACGCTTTTTGTCCGTCATACCCGTGGACTTACGCTGACGGAGGACGGCCAACGCGTACTTGAAATCGTGCGCCCGCTATTGGCGTTACAGGATAAAACCTGGACGGCGTTGAGTCAGATAGCGAAAACGGGAGAGCAATTTCTGCGCTTAGGGCTAAGTACAGCGTTTGAGCAGGGCGTTTTTGCGGCGCTTGAGTCGCAGCTTGCTACGCGTGTACAGAAGCTACATATTGTCCGTCATGGTTCGCCTGAACTGGCGCGTCAGGTGCGTCGGGGAAAACTGGATGCAGCGCTGGTGGCGCTACCGCTTGAGAATTCGGGTCTTAGCGTCACGCCGCTCGGCTGGCAAGAATCGATGATCGCCGCCTTACCCACGCTCTGGCCCGAGGCGGCTCTGCCTTCGCTCTCGTTAACGTCGCTGAACCACCGACCGCTGTTCTGGTTCAAACGTGAACGTAACCCTGCTTTTTTTGATTACACTCGACACATTTTTCGTCGTGCTGGTTACTCTCCTGCACTTATTGAGGAGCCAATGGAACATGACGTATTGCTGGCACGGATCGCGCAGGGTGACGGTCTGAGCCTGGTTCCGGCCTCCTTTTCCGCTATCCAGCGTCAGGGCGTGATCTTCCTTCCGCTTACTGATACAGAATTGCGGCTTAGCATGGGGTTAGCGACACTGCCTGAGAACGTAACCAAAGTAGAGTGGCTACAGACGGTCGTGACGCAATCCCTCACCATTTCAAGCTGATGTGAATTTTTTTCACGTTGGCTGAGTATTCCTCACCTTTAACGATGATTTTTGTGTTGACGCCAGCATGCTTTTCCGTCATTTTTACATCTAGACGTCTAAACGTATAGCAGTTCACAACACAACATATAACGACAAAAGATTGATGAGGTAAGGTATGAGCTTTTTTCACGCCAACCAGCGGGAAGCCCTGAATCAGAGCCTGGCAGAAGTGCAGGGTCAGATTAACGTTTCGTTTGAGTTTTTCCCGCCGCGCACCAGTGAAATGGAGCAAACCCTGTGGAACTCCATCGATCGTCTGAGCAGCCTGAAGCCGAAGTTTGTTTCAGTTACTTACGGTGCAAACTCTGGAGAGCGCGACCGTACGCATAGCATTATTAAAGGCATTAAGGATCGCACAGGTCTTGAAGCGGTCCCGCACCTGACATGCATTGATGCGACCCGTGATGAGCTGCGTACCATTGCTCAGGACTACTGGCATAACGGTATTCGTCATATTGTTGCCCTGCGCGGCGACCTGCCGCCGGGAAGCGGTAAACCGGATATGTATGCTTCCGACCTGGTGACTCTGCTGAAAGACGTTGCAGACTTCGATATCTCCGTTGCGGCTTACCCGGAAGTGCACCCGGAAGCGAAAAGCGCTCAGGCCGATTTGCTGAACCTGAAGCGTAAGGTTGATGCCGGTGCAAACCGCGCGATCACTCAGTTTTTCTTCGATGTAGAAAGCTATCTGCGCTTTCGCGATCGCTGCGTGTCTGCGGGAATCGATGTGGAAATTATTCCGGGCATCCTGCCGGTATCTAACTTTAAGCAGGCGAAAAAATTTGCTGACATGACCAACGTCCGCATTCCTGCGTGGATGTCGACCATGTTTGATGGTCTTGATGATGACGCGGAAACCCGCAAGCTGGTAGGCGCGAATATCGCCATGGATATGGTGAAAATTCTCAGTCGCGAAGGGGTGAAGGATTTTCACTTCTATACCCTCAATCGTGCCGAGATGAGCTACGCTATTTGTCACACACTGGGTGTAAGACCTAACTAAACAGATGCCCCAGCCCTCTACGGAGGGCTTTTTGTTGATCATTTTGATCTACATCTCTGCAACTTAAAATATAAAAGGAATTAGCTATCGAATCTGTGGGTTATTTCGACTATATCTTATCTCTGGTGGTGTATATCGTAGTCAGAACACTGTAAAGGGAGCATATAGATGAGCATGTCCGACGATAGCCAAAACGCATCAACTGCCGGTAAGTGTCCTTTTCATCAAGGCGGTCACGATCAGAGCGCGGGAGCAGGAACGAACAACCGCGACTGGTGGCCAAATCAACTCCGCGTTGATCTTTTAAACCAACATTCCAACCGTTCGAACCCGCTGGGTGAGGACTTCGACTACCGCAAAGAGTTTAGTAAACTCGACTATTCTGCCCTGAAAGGGGATCTCAGAGCCCTTCTGTCCGAATCTCAACCGTGGTGGCCCGCTGACTGGGGAACCTATGCCGGATTGTTTATCCGCATGGCATGGCACGGCGCGGGAACCTATCGCTCTATCGATGGACGCGGTGGAGCGGGTCGCGGACAGCAGCGTTTTGCACCACTGAACTCCTGGCCGGACAACGTCAGCCTGGATAAAGCGCGTCGTCTGCTGTGGCCAATCAAGCAGAAATATGGTCAGAAAATTTCCTGGGCCGACCTGTTTATCCTCGCGGGTAACGTGGCGCTGGAAAACTCAGGTTTCCGTACCTTTGGCTTTGGTGCCGGTCGTGAAGATGTCTGGGAACCGGATCTCGACGTAAACTGGGGTGATGAAAAAGCCTGGCTGACTCACCGTCACCCGGAAGAGCTGGCAAAAGCGCCGCTGGGCGCCACCGAAATGGGCCTTATTTATGTGAACCCGGAAGGGCCGGACCATAGCGGCGAACCGCTTTCTGCGGCAGCGGCTATTCGCGCGACCTTCGGTAACATGGGGATGAACGACGAAGAAACCGTGGCGCTGATTGGCGGCGGTCATACGTTGGGCAAAACCCACGGCGCAGCAGCGGCATCGCACGTTGGCGCCGATCCAGAATCTGCACCGATTGAAGCGCAGGGCCTGGGCTGGGCCAGCAGCTACGGTAGTGGCGCGGGCGCGGATGCAATTACTTCTGGTCTGGAAGTGGTGTGGACGCAGACGCCTACCCAATGGAGCAACTATTTCTTCGAGAACCTGTTCAAATATGAGTGGGTGCAGACTCGCAGTCCGGCAGGCGCGATTCAGTTTGAAGCGGTTGACGCGCCAGAAATTATTCCCGATCCGTTTGATCCGTCGAAAAAACGCAAGCCGACGATGCTGGTTACTGACCTGACGCTGCGTTTCGATCCTGAGTTCGAAAAGATCTCTCGCCGTTTCCTGAACGATCCGCAAGCGTTCAACGAAGCGTTTGCCCGTGCGTGGTTTAAACTGACGCACCGCGATATGGGGCCAAAATCGCGTTACATTGGCCCGGAAGTGCCAAAAGAAGATCTGATCTGGCAAGACCCGCTGCCGCATGCGTTCTTCAACCCAAGCGAAGAAGATATCCTGAAGCTGAAGGCGACCATCGCTGCTTCCGGACTGTCCGTGGGCGAACTGGTATCGGTAGCGTGGGCTTCGGCATCGACTTTCCGTGGCGGGGATAAACGTGGCGGCGCTAACGGTGCGCGTCTGGCGCTGGACCCACAACGCGGCTGGGATGTGAATGCCACCGCAGCACGCGTTCTGCCTGTGCTGGAAGGTATTTATAAGTCTGCCCATACTGCCTCGTTGGCCGATATTATCGTGCTGGCCGGTGTTGTCGGTATCGAGCAGGCGGCTAGCGCTGCGGGTGTCAGCATCAAGGTACCTTTTGCGCCGGGTCGCGTGGATGCGCGTCAGGATCAAACGGATATTGAGATGTTTGAACTGCTTGAGCCGATTGCCGATGGTTTCCGTAACTACCGCGCTCGTCCTGACGTGTCGACCACCGAGTCGCTGCTGATCGACAAAGCGCAGCAGTTGACGCTAACCGCACCGGAAATGACCGTGCTGGTGGGCGGTATGCGCGTACTGGGCACCAACTTTGATGGTAGCCAGCACGGCGTCTTTACCGATCGCCCTGGCGTACTCAGCACTGACTTCTTCGTCAATCTGCTGGATATGCGTCATGAGTGGAAGGCGGTTGATGAGTCACAAGAGCTGTTTGAAGGTCGTGACCGTTCGAGCGGCGAGGTAAAATACACCGCAACTCGCGCCGATCTGGTGTTTGGTTCTAACTCTGTACTGCGCGCAGTGGCTGAAGTTTATGCCTGCAGCGATGCTCACGAGAAGTTCGTGAGAGATTTCGTTGCCGCATGGGTGAAAGTGATGAACCTGGATCGTTTCGATCTGCTGTAACAGACCATGCCGGATGTCGCTTGCGCGGGTCCGGCATAGTATGAACAAAAAAATCCCCGCAATTGCGGGGATTTTTATTGGTCGGTTATTCCCACTCTTGCAGGTAACGTTGACCGTACTGGTCAGCCACCAGCAGGGCGGCATACACCTGGTCCGGCGTTGCGCCGCCAGGCATGTTGTGGATGGTTTCGCCTTCGGCACAGGCAGCTTCAGCCACAATGCGCATTTTCGCCGGAATATCCTGTTTGATGTCCAGTTGCGCCAGGGTAATCGGCAGGCCAACGGAATGACACAGCGCCGCAACGGTTTCAATTTCATCGATCGGCGCGTTTTCCAGTACCAGTTGCGTCAGCGTACCGAAAGCCACTTTCTCGCCGTGGTAATAGTGATGCGCATCCGGGATTGCCGTCAGGCCGTTATGGATGGCGTGCGCCGCTGCCAGACCGCCGCTTTCAAAACCGACGCCGCTCAGATAGGTGTTGGCTTCAATAACGCGCTCCAGCGCAGGCGTTACCACGTGCTGCTCGGCGGCCAGCATCGCTTTTTCACCTTCTTCTATCAGCGTATTAAAGCACAGCTCAGCCAGCGCCAGCGCCGCCTGAGTGCACTGACCGCCCGCCATGGTGGTTGCGCCGCTGCGTGAACAGGCGCGCGCTTCAAACCAGGTCGCCAAGGCATCGCCGATGCCCGCGGCTAACAGACGCGCCGGTGCGCCCGCGACAATTTTGGTATCAACAATGACCCTGTCCGGGTTATTGGGCAGCAGCAAATAGCGATCGAATTCACCGGCATCGGTGTAAATAACGGACAGCGCGCTGCACGGTGCATCGGTAGAGGCGATGGTTGGCGCAATGGCGACAGGCACGCCCATAAAGTGCGCCAGCGCTTTGGCAGTATCCAGCGTTTTACCACCGCCAATACCAAGTACTGCGCCACATTGCGCTTTTTCTGCCACGCCACGCAGACGGTCGATTTCGTTTTGTGAACACTCGCCGCCAAACGGTGCAATCTCCAGCGCCAGTCCGGCACCCTGGAAGCTTTTTTCCAGTGCGCCCTGGGCAAAGCCTAAGACAAACTTGTCCCCAACGACCAGCCAGCGCTCTGCCAGTGGTTTGAGGTAGTTGCCAAGACGGGTAATAACATCGGCACCCTGGATGTACTTACCAGGTGATTGAATAATGCGATCCATACTTTATTTCCCTCACAGGTTGATGTGACCAAATGTATTGTTCCAGTCATGTTCAAACTTCTCTATTGCTGACTCTACCGCAGGGGTATTGAGCATTTGTTGCGCTACGTCTAATGGCAGGGTGATTGCTTCACATCCTGCCAGTAAGCAATCCAGCGCCTGACGAGGGGTTTTAAAGCTGGCTGCCAGTACCATGCTGTTTGGCGCATGCAGTTCCAGTAACGTTTGCAGTTCTTGTACCGTGCGAATTCCGTCGCCGCCCTGCGCGTCAATACGGTTAACGTAAGGCGCGATATATTTCGCCCCCGCCAGCGCTGCCAGCAGCCCCTGAGAGGCACTGTACACGGCGGTTCCCAGCGTGGTGATACCCTCTTTTTTCAGCATCTTGATCGCGGCCAGACCTTCGGATGTCACCGGGATTTTTACCACCAGACCGGGGACCGCGTTGCTCAGACGTTTGGCTTCCTCCACCATGCCTTGTGCGTCTCGGCTCATGGTTTGGGCAAACAGAATGCCCTCTTCGCCAATGGCGTTTTGCAGGCGCGGCAGCACATCCCAGATGGATTCTTTGCTTGCTGCCACAATGCTTGGGTTGGTGGTGACACCCGCGATAGGGAAGATGCGTGCCAGACGTTCGACTTCCGCGACGTTGGCGGTATCAAGGTAAAGTTCCATACAAAAACACCCTCTTTAAAGTTCAAGTTCATGTTGCAGCAGGCTGGCGATAGCGTCGGCAGAGGCGGCGTTAACCAGCGCGTTACGGAATTCTTCATGCATAATGCGCCGTGCCAGACGCGAGAAAATACGCATATGCTGGTCGCCAGCGGCGTGTTTGTTCAGCGTCAGCATAATAATGAACTGCGCATCATCATCACCCCAACGTACCGGCGCTTGCAGGCGCGCTACGCTGATAGTGGACTGCTCAATATGTTCTGATTTGCTGTGCGGAATGGCGAAGCTAAAACCTAATCCGGTAGAGAAGACCGCTTCGCGCGCCCACAGATCGGCTTCCAGTTTACGCGGATAGCGGCAACGACCTGCCAGCAGGAGGTTGTCGGTCATCCCTTTGATGACCTCCTCTTTACTACGCCAGTCGCTATCCAGCGTGATGCACTCGGCGGTAACCAGAGGGGTATCCTGTTGGGTCATGCGGAACTGGGCCAGCAGATGTTCGACCTCCAGCGACGTTCGACACGCCATTGCTTGATTCAGCAACTGACGGCAGGCGCGGCTGTCAAGTTGCGCCATCCGCGCTTTGGCGGCGGGAATGGAGGGAACGCTCATGCTGATCTCGTCCAGACCCAGTCCCACAAGCAGCGGTAGCACTGAACCTTTAGCGCCAAGTTCGCCGCACAGGCCAATCCATTTCCCCTGACGATGTACCGCCTGTACGGCGTAATCCAGTGCGCGCAAGAAGGCTGGATTCAGGCTGTTGTAATGGCGGGTAACTTTGGCGTTGTCGCGGTCGACCGCCAGCAGGTATTGCGTCAGGTCATTACTGCCAATACTAAAGAAATCAATTTCTTCGCAGCATTGATCGATGATGAACATCACCGACGGAACCTCCAGCATGATACCGAGCGGGATCTTCTCATCAAACGGGATGTGTTCAGTACGCAGTTGCTGTTTAGCTTCGGCCAGCTTCTCTTTGACCCACAGGATCTCTTCCATAGAGGAGATCATTGGGATCATGATTTTCAGGCTACCGTGCGCTGATGCGCGCAGGATCGATCGCAGTTGTGTGGAAAACAAAGCGGCGTATTCTTCATAGATACGCACCGCGCGATAACCGAGGAACGGGTTGGCTTCGGCAGGAATATTCAGGTAATCAACGGGTTTATCACCGCCGATATCCATGGTGCGCACAATGATGCTGCGTCCCTGCGCGGGCTCCAGCGCCTGGCAGAAAATGTTGTATAGCTCGTTCTCATCCGGGGCGCAGGTACGGTCCATATACAGCATTTCCGTGCGGAACAGGCCAACCGCTTCCGCACCGTTGCCAAAGGCTGCTTGCGCTTCCACGGAATGGGCGATGTTGGCGGCGACTTCCATGCGGATGCCATCACCCGTGCGCGCCTCTTGGGTCAGCCAGATACGTTGTTGTTCTCGAATGGCATCCTGGAGACGGGCTTCCTGCTGGTAGTAACGTACGACGGATTCATCAGGGGCAACAATAACCGCTCCTGCGTTACCATCGATATAAACCGTTTGCTGCAGCCATGGCATCAAGGATTCAATATCCACGCCAACCAGCGTAGGAATGTTGAATGACCGGGCGAGAATCACCGTGTGTGAAGTGGTACCGCCGCTTTTTAACAGCAAGCCTTTCAGCAATGTTTTGTCCAGTTCGAGGAACTGGCTCGGTGTGAGCTCGTCCGCCATACAGACCGTAGGCTGGGTTAGTTTTCCCGGCGCAGGGAAACGCTGCTCTCCATAAATTTGCTGCAGAAGCTGGAAGCAGACATCGCGCACATCCAGCGCACGTTCCTGTAAATAACTGCTGCTGGAGCGGGCGAATTCATCACAAAAATGTCCGGCACTTTCGACAATCGCCTGGGCGCAGCTTAACCCGCGAGATACTCCAGCGAGCAGGTGCTGACGCAGTGAGAGGTCGCTTGCCAGCGAGCGGTGTGCTTCCAGAATCGCACTGGTTGCACCGTCGCTGTCGAGTAACCGAAACGCAATATTCTTCATCAGCAGCGTTAAGCCGTTACCCAGTGTCGCCTGCTCGGTTTCAATATCTTTAGCGGACGGGAGATTGTTAAGGGCGTTGAGATCCAGCGAAGAGAGCAGACTCAGAACGCCTCCCGCACTGCCGCTACAGACGGTGCGAGCGCGAAAAAGCTGTGGGTTTAGATTGGTGAGGGATGCAGGAAGTGGCTCCAGCTCGTTGCTTTTGGCTTCCGCTAGCGGTGCATCGCAGTGTGGAAATTCATTACGTAACCATTGGGTTAAATGCTGGTGGGCTGCCTGTTCATCAGCACCGGAAATCAGCAACTGGCAGCTATCACCCGCCAGAGTATCGGTGCCAATCAGCGCCAATGCGCTCTTGGCGTTACCCCTACGTTCGGTACGCAGGTTGTGCCACTCAATGTTTGAAGTAAAGGTGTTGCACTGCGTTTCTATGTGACTTGCCGGGCGCGCATGTACGCCATTGGGCAGCTCACAGGTAAATTCCACAATCAGGGCCATAGCCTCATCTCCCATAACGATTTCTCGCTACAGGATAAAAGGGCAACGCCTGAGCCTGCCATCTGACAAATCTGCCAAAAACTGGATAAATGTAATGTAACCATCAAAGTGAGATATCCCTCACAAGTCAGTTTGTCCTCTATAAATTCCGAGAAACTACAAGTTATGAGGCGGATCGCATTTTTGCGCTGACATTACAAAAGTCCAGCAAATGGCCTTTTTATCCACTGTTTGCGCCGCATCGGATTGCCTATTGTTTTCCGCAACAAGTTTATGGATATGGGCTTTAGCAGCCTGGGAGCGACTTATGAAAGAGTTGGTACAAATCCTGAAAAATACCCGTCAGCATCTGATGACGGGTGTTTCGCATATGATCCCCTTCGTAGTCGCGGGTGGAATTTTGCTGGCGGTCTCCGTCATGTTGTATGGCAAGGGCGCGGTACCGGATGCGGCGACCGATCCTAATCTCAAGAAACTTTTTGATATTGGCGTCGCAGGGCTGACGTTGATGGTGCCATTCCTTGCCGCTTACATTGGTTATTCCATTGCTGAACGTTCTGCTCTCGCCCCTTGTGCGATTGGCGCATGGGTGGGAAACAGCTTCGGCGCAGGTTTTTTCGGCGCGCTAATTGCCGGGATTATTGGCGGTATCGTCGTCCATTATCTGAAGAAGATCCCCGTACATAAGGTGTTGCGATCGGTGATGCCTATCTTCGTTATTCCTATTGTCGGCACCTTTATCACCGCAGGCATCATGATGTGGGGCCTGGGAGAACCCGTTGGCGCGTTAACCACTAGCCTGACCGAGTGGCTGCAGGGTATGCAGCAGGGCAGCATCGTGCTGCTGGCGGTAATTATGGGACTGATGTTGGCCTTCGATATGGGTGGGCCGATTAACAAAGTTGCCTACGCCTTCATGCTGATTTGCGTGGCGCAGGGTGTTTATACCGTGGTGGCAATCGCCGCGGTAGGGATCTGCGTGCCGCCGCTGGGCTTAGGTTTGGCGACGCTGATTGGTCGTAAGAATTTCTCTTCTGAAGAACGTGAAGCCGGTAAAGCCGCGCTGGTGATGGGCTGCGTTGGCGTAACGGAAGGCGCAATTCCTTTTGCTGCCGCCGATCCGCTGCGCGTTATCCCATCCATTATGGTGGGTTCGGCCTGCGGCACGGTAACCGCCGCGCTGTTTGGTGCGCAGTGTTATGCCGGCTGGGGCGGGCTGATTGTTCTGCCGGTCGTTGAAGGAAAATTGGGTTATATCGCGGCGGTTGCCGTGGGGGCTGTAGTGACCGCTGTGTGCGTTAACGTACTGAAAAGTCTGGCGCGGAAAAAAGTGTCTCAGGTCGACCGGAAAGAAGACGACCTGGATTTAGATTTTGAAATGAATTAAGCGAGGAATGAGTCATGACCAAGATTATCGCAGTAACTGCATGTCCTTCTGGCGTTGCCCACACCTATATGGCCGCCGAAGCGCTGGAAAGCGCCGCTAAAGCCAAGGGGTGGGAAGTAAAGGTTGAGACTCAGGGGTCGATCGGTCTGGAAAACGAACTGACCGTGGCGGATGTGGCAGAAGCCGACATGGTGATTCTGACCAAAGACATTGGTATTAAGTTTGAAGAGCGTTTTGCGGGCAAAACTATCGTTCGTGTCAACATCAGCGATGCAGTGAAACGTGCCGACGCCATCATGAACAAGATTGGCGCACACCTTGCGCAAACCGCATAACGGTTTGTTTGCCGGAGGGTGGTTTCGACTTATCCGGCCTACTGATACGTAGGCCAGATAAGCACAGCACCATCTGGCATCAGTTTTTCTACAGGAGTTCCTCATGACTAACCGTATCCAACGTTTAAAAAACGCTCTGTTTCAGAATAACCGCGAAATTTCGCTTGAGCGTGCGCTGCTATATACCGCCAGCCACCAGCAGACGGAGGGTGAGCCGGTTATTCTGCGGCGGGCGAAAGCCACCGCATATATTCTTGAGCACGTTGAAATATCGATTCGTGATGAGGAACTGATAGCCGGGAACCGTACCGTTAAACCGCGGGCGGGCATAATGTCACCGGAAATGGATCCTTACTGGCTGCTCAAAGAGCTGGAGCAGTTTCCAACCCGTCCGCAGGACCGTTTTGACATCAGCGAAGAGGATAAACATCTCTATCGCGATGTGCTGTATCCGTACTGGGAAAAGCGGTCGATGAAAGATTTCATCAACGGTCAGATGACCGATGAGGTAAAAGCCGCTGTCCGTACGCAGATTTTTAGCGTTAACCAGACGGATAAAGGTCAGGGGCATATCATTATTGATTATCCACGCCTGTTGAATCTCGGACTTGGCGAACTGGTAGCGCAGATGCGGGCGCATTGTCTGCAGCAGCCGGATAACCACTTTTATCAGGCTGCTCTGTTGCTGCTTGAGGCTTCGCAAAGCCACATTCTGCGTTACGCCCTGCTGGCAGAACAAATGGCGGAAAACTGCCCGGATGCGCAGCGACGTCAGGAATTGCTGACGATTGCGGAAAACTCCCGGCATAACGCCCAGCATAAGCCGCAAACCTTCTGGCAAGCATGTCAGCTGTTCTGGTACATGAACATTATTTTGCAATATGAGTCCAACGCCAGTTCGCTCTCACTCGGACGCTTCGACCAGTATATGTTGCCGTTTTATCAGACCTCGCTGACGCAGGGGGAAGATCCTGCATTCTTAAAAGAAATCCTCGAATCGCTATGGGTGAAATGCAATGACATTGTACTGCTGCGATCCACCAGCAGCGCGCGCTATTTCGCTGGCTTCCCAACGGGTTACACCGCACTGCTTGGGGGATTAACGGAGAATGGTCGTAGTGCGGTAAACGTACTGTCGTTTCTCTGTCTTGATGCTTATCAGAGCGTACAACTGCCGCAACCAAACCTCGGTGTGCGCACGAACGCGTTGATCGATACGCCGTTCCTGATGAAAACGGCACAGACCATTCGCCTCGGGACCGGCATCCCGCAAATCTTTAATGATGAAGTGGTGGTGCCCGCATTTCTTAACCGTGGCGTCTCGCTGGAAGATGCGCGAGATTACGCGGTAGTCGGCTGTGTCGAGCTGTCTATTCCAGGCAGAACATACGGTTTGCACGACATCGCCATGTTTAATCTGCTGAAAGTAATGGAAATCTGCCTGCATGAGAATGAAGGCAATCGCGCGCTGACGTACGAAGACCTGTTGAAGCATATTCATGCCAAAATCAGCCACTACATTACGTTGATGGTCGAAGGCAGTAATATCTGCGATATCGGTCATCGCGACTGGGCGCCGGTGCCGCTGCTCTCCTCGTTTATTAGCGATTGCCTGGATAAAGGGTGTGATATTACCGACGGCGGCGCGCGTTATAACTTCTCCGGCGTACAGGGGATCGGCATTGCGAACCTGAGCGATTCGCTGCATGCGCTCAATGGACTGGTATTTGAACAACAGCGCTTAACTTTTGACGAACTTTTGTCGGTGCTAAAAGACAACTTTGCTACCCCGGAAGGCGAGAAAATTCGCGCCAGGCTGATTAACCGCTTCGAAAAATACGGCAACGATATTGATGATGTAGATAACATCAGCGCCGAACTGCTGCGTCATTACTGCAAAGAGGTAGAGAAATACCAGAATCCACGCGGCGGGCAATTTACGCCGGGTTCATATACTGTCTCTGCGCACGTGCCGCTGGGTTCGGTCGTTGGAGCGACACCGGATGGTCGCTTCGCCGGGGAACAGTTGGCGGACGGGGGGCTATCGCCGATGCTGGGTCAGGATATGCAAGGGCCGACGGCGGTATTGAAATCGGTCAGCAAGCTGGATAACACGTTGCTTTCCAATGGGACTTTGCTGAACGTGAAGTTTACGCCAGCCACACTGGAAGGTGAGGCTGGTTTACGCAAGCTGGCGGATTTTCTGCGGGCATTTACCCAGCTCAAGCTCCAGCACATCCAGTTTAACGTGGTGAATGCCGACACATTGCGAGAAGCGCAGCAGCGCCCACAAGATTTCGCCGGGCTGGTGGTGCGCGTGGCGGGTTACAGCGCCTTCTTTGTCGAGCTGTCGAAGGAGATCCAGGATGACATCATTCGCCGCACCGCGCATCATCTGTGAGGTTATTGACCCACGTGGCGAGGACGTCGCGCGTATATTCAATATTCAGCGTTACTCACTGAATGATGGACAAGGTATTCGTACGGTAGTCTTTTTTAAAGGTTGTCCGCATACCTGCCCGTGGTGCGCCAACCCTGAATCTCTCTCCCCACGTATTGAAACAGTACGGCGGGAGAGTAAATGCCTGCACTGTACACCCTGTCTACGTGATGCTGATGAGTGTCCCTCCGGTGCGTTTGAACGTATCGGTCGTGATATCTCGCTGGACGAGCTGGAACGTGAAGTGATGAAAGATGATATTTTCTTTCGCACCTCTGGCGGGGGGGTGACGCTTTCCGGTGGTGAAGTGCTGATGCAAGCGCCCTTTGCCGTACGATTCCTGCAACGTCTGCGGCGCTGGGATGTTCGCTGCGCGATTGAAACGGCTGGCGATGCGCCAGCCAGTCGTTTGTTATCGCTGGCAAGAGAGTGCGATGAGGTGCTGTTTGACCTCAAAATTATGGATGTCCATTTGGCGCGTGAGACCATTAATATGAACCTGCCGCGCGTGCTGGCGAATTTACGACTAATGGTCGCTGAAGGAATTAATGTCATACCTCGCCTGCCGCTGATTCCGGGCTTTACGATGAATGTAGAGAACACGCAGCAGGCGTTGACGCTGTTGTCATCATTGGGCATAAAGCAGGTGCACCTGCTACCGTTTCATCAATATGGCGAACCGAAATACAAGCTGCTCGGATTACCCTGGTCGATGAAAGAAGTGCCCGTCCCGTCGGCGCAAGAGATAGATTTTATACGTAAGATGGCAGAATGCGCCGGATTTCAGGTAACAGTAGGAGGATAGTATGGCCATCGCACCTGTACGATATCTGGTTGCAGTCACCGCGTGCGTAAGCGGCGTGGCCCATACTTATATGGCTGCTGAACGGCTGGAGAAACTCTGCCAGCAGGAGAAATGGAGCATCAAGATTGAAACTCAGGGCGCGTTGGGTACCGAAAATCGCCTGACGGAAGAAGATATTAACCGCGCTGATGCGGTGTTGCTCATTACCGATATTGAACTGGCAGGAGCCGAGCGATTTACGCAGAGCCGATACGTCCAGTCGGGCATTAGCGCATTTCTGCGAGAGCCGCAGCGGGTGATGAGCGCCGTGCGAAAGCTGCTTTCTGCACCACAGCACACACATCTTACTTTGGATTAGCTTTTATCTCCGTCAGTTGGCTGTGGTATTGCCGACGATATTCTGACGGCGAACGTTCGGTATTTTTGCGAAACAGGCGGCAGAAATAGTTGCTGTCAACAAACCCACAGGTGTGCGCCACTTCTTTGATCTTCAGCTCATAACCCTTCAGCAGCGTTTTCGCGTGTTCCAGTCGCGTGTGATTCAGGTATTCGTTAAACCCGATAGCGCCCGTTTTTTGAAACAGGTGGGAGAGGTAATTGGGTGAGATGTAAAACGCCTGCGCGACGGATTCCCGGGTGAGCGGCGAAGCGTAGCGTTCATCAATATAGTCGCGAATGGCTTCGAAAAGCGCCTGACTGCGTGATGCGGTCTGGATCTGGCTGCCCAGCAGATCGCGGCAGTGGCTCAGTAAGCTCGCAACGATTAGCCTGGCGGTTTGTTGCTCCTGCGGTTGCATCTGCATTTCATTGAGCGTTTGCAGCAAGAAAGAGCCAATTCGTGGCCCACGCCGCGCGACGTGCTGGCGGGTAAGATTTTGATATTGCTTGCCGTCCCACTGGACGATGCTGAAACCCAGTTGCTGTTTGCCGAACAGAATGCTGAGCGTGGTGACCGGTGTGAGCCACTGCGGAAAGTTCCAGCCGCCAGCCGGAACGAATAGCACATCGCAAGGCAGTAACGTCGCGGATGCGCCAGCAACTCCGTTATCGGTGAACTCACCTTCCAGCACAATTTCCAGCCGGGGAAAATCGACCTGATACGCCAGCTCCGGCGTTGAGCTACTGGTGCTGGCAAAATAAACCTGGCGCAGCGGCGTGGGGCCGTTAATCAGGCGGGAGAGAAGATGGCTGACGTCGTGATACATGTTAATCCCTTGCAGGCAGCAGACAGGGGAAACAGTAACCGCCATCATAAAAAAAGGCCACTCTTTAAGAGTGGCCGATACGAGTATTACTGATTACCGATTTGATCGCCGTACGGCAGGCTATCGTAATCAATCAGGGCATTCTTTTTGTACGGATTGCCAATCCAGCGGGTCGTCTCTTTGAACTGCGGGCTGGTAATGGATCGGGTCGGATCGAAACCGTCGTAGGTGAATCCCGCTAAATCAGACCAGGTGTGGATAAGCTCTGAGCTGCTGTATTTACGATTCACATCCTGTGAGAAGTCACGCGGGTGTGCAGCCTGCCATTTTTCAGAGGTCCACAGCAGGAACGGTACCGTATACATATGGCGCGTCGGGTTGTCTTCATTACGACCCTGCGTTTTATGCGGTGGCGTATCGTATACCTCCTCCCCGTGATCGGAGAAGTAGAGCAGGAAGCCGTTCGGATCGGTCGCTTTATAGTCTTTGATCAGACTGGCAATGATATGGTCATTGTAGACATTCGCGCTGTCGTAATCGTTGTATGCTTCCAGCTCATCATCATCCAGGCCGGGGGGAACATGGTCGACATTGTTATCGAATTTACCCTGACCATCCGGATAGCGGAATTTGTACTTAATATGCGTACCCAGCAGGTGCACGATGATGAACTTTTTCGGTGCCGGGTCGGCCAGTACTTCTTTAAATGGCGCCAGCACATTGCTGTCATATTCGCGCGCACTTTGCGTACGCTGCTGATTCATATAGAACTGCTTATCCGTCTGCTTAGAGAACACGGTCAGCATGGTGTTGCGAGCCGTCATCGTCTGCTGATTGGTGATCCAGAAGGTTTTATAACCTGCCTGTTTCATCATATTCATCAGAGACGGTTGAGTCAGGTACAGGTCCGGATTCTTCTCGTTGGCGAAGGTCAGCGCCTGCTGCAGGATTTCAATGGTGTACGGACGTGAGGTCACGACATTATTGAATACGGTGAAGTTAGGATCGGATTTATGCAATGCATCCAGTTCTGGCGTCGTTTCGCGCGGGTAACCATACAGGCTCATGCGACCACGCTGCGTTGACTCGCCAATGACCAGCACCAGCGTACGTGGGGCATCGCCGGAGTTATCTTTGAAGTTAGCCAGCGGCGGCAGGGCATTGTTCTCATTCAGCAGGCTATTGAGTGAGGTCAACTGCTGACGGTACTGATAATACCCGGAGATGAATTGCCACGGTGCGGCGGGCTCCATACGTGAGGCGAGACCATTTACCGTTTTTTCAAACGGCTTGTGTTTGATGAAAGTGTTAACGGCTATCGGATGCAGAATCAAACCGTATAACAACGCAAACGACACCAGATAGCGCCAGGGCGATGGAATATGAACAGGGCGCAGACGCGTCCACAGCAGAATAGCGATAGCCGTATAGGCCAGGGCGATAAGAACAATTTTTAGGCTGAAATACTGGCTGAGATATTCGCTGGCTTCGTTCGCATTGGTTTCAAACATCACATACAGAACGCTTTGCGAGAACTCTTGTCCGTAGATGACGTAATAGCTCAGAGCAGCCAGCGAGGCCGCCCATAGCACCATGCCAATGACGGCAGCAATAATACGGATACGGTTTGGAAATAAAAATACCGGGATTAACCACAGCGAACTGAATAGCAAGGAGTCGCGTAATCCATTAGTTCCGCTATATCCGGTTAAACAAATAACGACCTGGAGTAAAGTGGAAAAAAACCAAAAATAGAGGAGCGCCCAACCCAGGGCTTTCCAGCTAAATTTAGGTTTAGACTGGAGTTGTAAGGATTGCATAATGTGAGCCTGTCTTTAATCGTAGCGCCAAGAGTAGCGACTTAATATTAAGAGGAACTTAAGCATCACGATCTTAGGATCGTGTTTTGCTGTTGATATATTCACAATGTGAATATATTCAGGCGGGAATATATTGAAAAAGAAGCGGTTATGACAGCAGTTTTTGTTGTCGCCTTCGTACAATAGCACGAAGGCGACGAGGGGGGACGTTAGCCTGTATTACGCATGCCGGCTGCGACACCAGCGATTGTCACCATCAGCGCTTGTTCAACGCGCGGATCCGGTGCATTGCCTTGCTCTTCCGCCAGGCGTGAGCGGTGTAACAGCTCAGCCTGTAAGACATTCAGCGGGTCAGTATAAATATTTCTTAACTGAATGGACTCGGCAATCCACGGCAGGTCGGCCATCAAATGTGAGTCGTTGGCAATCGCCAGCACGACATCGATATCGGCTTCCAGGCGCTGACGCAGCTCTTCACCCAGCGGCCACAGCTCTTTTTTGACCAGGCGCTGATCGTAGTATTCTGCCAGCCACAGGTCTGCTTTGGCGAAAACCATTTCCAGCATGCCAAGACGTGTGGAGAAGAATGGCCAGTCGCGGCACATTGCTTCGAGTTCGCTTTGCTTACCGTCTTCAACCACTTTTTGCAGTGCGGTGCCTGCACCCAGCCATGCCGGGAGCATCAGGCGGTTCTGCGTCCAGGCAAAAATCCACGGAATGGCGCGCAGAGACTCTACCCCGCCGGTTGGGCGACGTTTTGCCGGACGTGAACCGAGCGGTAATTTACCCAGTTCCTGCTCTGGCGTTGCGGAGCGGAAGTAAGGGACGAAGTCTTTGTTTTCACGTACATATCCACGATATAGCTCACAGGAAATATCGGAAAGCTCATCCATGATATGACGCCAGTTATCTTTCGGCTCTGGCGGCGGTAACAGGTTGGCTTCCAGAATTGCTGCGGTATACAGCGACAGGCTGCTGATGGTCACTTCCGGCAGGCCGTACTTAAAGCGGATCATCTCCCCTTGTTCTGTCACGCGCAGACCGCCTTTCAGGCTGCCTGGTGGTTGAGAAAGCAGCGCCGCATGCGCAGGCGCGCCACCGCGACCAATGGAGCCACCGCGACCGTGGAACAGCGTCAGTTCGATACCGGCTTTTTCGCAGGTTTTGATCAACGCGTCCTGCGCCTGATATTGCGCCCAGGAGGCCGCCATCACGCCCGCATCTTTTGCGGAGTCAGAGTAGCCAATCATGACCATCTGTTTGCCCTGAATAAAGCCACGGTACCAGTCAATGTTCAGGAGCTGGGACATGACGTCATCGGCGTTGTTGAGGTCGTCCAGCGTTTCAAACAGCGGGGCAACCGGCATAGCAAAACCGATACCGGCTTCTTTCAGTAGCAGATGTACGGCCAGTACATCCGATGGTGTTTTCGCCATTGAGATAACATAGGCGGCAATAGAGCCATATGGGGCTTCGGCAATGACCCGGCAGGTGTCGAGCACTTCGCGGGTGTCGTTGCTCGGCTCCCAGTTACGCGGGAGCAGCGGACGCTTGGAGTTCAGCTCGCGGATCAGGAAAGCCTGTTTATCCGCTTCCGACCAGTTTTCGTAGTCGCCAATGCCCAGATAACGGGTCAGTTCGCCAAGGGCTTCAGTGTGACGGGTGCTTTCCTGACGAATATCAATACGTACCAGCGGTACGCCGAAACATTTCACGCGGCGTAGGGTGTCGAGCAATTCGCCATTGGCGATAATGCCCATGCCACAGGCCTGCAGAGACTGATAGCACGCATATAGCGGGTCCCAGAGCTGTTCGTTTTGGGTGAGAAGTCCCGCAGGTTTCGGTAATTTCTCGCCTTTCAGACGGGCTTCCAGCCAGGCCTGGGTTGCCATCAGACGTGAACGCAGGGTTTTCATCAGATAACGGTAAGGTTCTGCTGCGCCTTCTTCGCCCACCAGCGCCAACAGTTCCGGTGTGGCATCCACCATCGACAGCTCAGAAATCAGAAACTGAATGTCTTTCAGGAACAGATCGGTCGCTTTCCAGCGGCTGAGTAGCAGCACGTGACGGGTGATATCCGCCGTTACGTTCGGGTTGCCATCGCGGTCGCCGCCCATCCAGGAGGTAAAGCGAACCGGGACAAAATCAACGGGCAGCTTATAGCCCAGATGCTCTTCCAGTTGTTCGTTCAGCTCGCGCAGATAATTTGGTACGCCTTCCCACAGGCTATTTTCAACCACCGCGAAGCCCCATTTGGCTTCATCAACCGGGCTTGGGCGCAGCTTGCGGATTTCATCCGTATGCCAGGACTGGGCAATCAACTGGCGCAGACGGCGCATCAACTGATGGCGCTCGTAATCGACGAGGTCTTTGTTATC
>NZ_JAHLRC010000219.1:0-3336 GCF_018919545.1 Citrobacter sp. S46_ASV_140 | reverse complement strand
CCCCGATACTCATCGACAGCTGCATGATCATTGACAGCAGGCTGTTACCACTGCTGGCGAGATCGTCAGGCAGGTCTTTTAACGTCAGGGTGTTCATGGATGAAAAGCGCGTTGAGTTGACCATTCCCTGTAAGAACAGTACGAAGGGCAGGGCGTAATACCAGCCGAGCAGCGCGGTGGTCATCAGCAGCAGACTGACCAGCGACAGGCCAAGCGTTGTAACGACCAGTACGCGACGGTAGCCAAAGCGGTTAACGACCTGCACCACGATGCGCTTCATGCCCATACTGCCGAGCACCATCGGGATCATCATCAGCCCGGCATGAAAGGGGGAAAAACCGAGGCCTATTTGTAAAAACACCGGCGTCATAAACGGCAGCATACCGCTACCGATGCGTCCGGCAAAACTGCCGAAAAGACCCAGCGAGAAGGTCGGTGTGCGAAACAGATTCAGGCTGAACAGCGCGCGTGGATTACGATGGGCGTGTTTCAGATACAGCGCAATAGCCAGCACTCCGCAGATAACCAACGCTGCCAGCGAGAGACTGGAGATGCCGGTTCCTTTACTGCCATCAAGCGCCAGCGTCAGTACCGCCATGCCGACTGCCAGCATCGCAAATCCGGAGAGATCGAAGCGTCGGATTTGCATGGTGTAGTTGGGCATCAGCATTAACGTCGCTATCGCGCCGACAATACCAACCGGAATGTTAATCAAAAATATCCAGTGCCAGGAGGCGTACTCAACCAGAATACCGCCTAATGCCGGTCCCAGTAGCGGGCCAATCTGACCGGGCAATGTGACAAACGTCATCGCCGCCATATATTGCTCACGCGGGACGATTTTCATCACCGTTAGCCTGCCGACCGGCACCATCATCGCACCGCCAATGCCTTGTAAGACGCGCGCTATCACCAGCTCGTTGAGTGTGCTGGACCCGGCGCAAAACAGCGAGCCAAGCGTAAACAGGATGATGGCGGTGAAGAAGATATTACGCACGCCAACTTTGTCCGCCAGCCATCCGCTGGCGGGCAGCATCACGGCAACGGTTAAAACATATGACACAATGACCATATGCATGTGTAACGGGCTTTCCCCGAGGCTTGCCGCCATCGAGGGAAGCGCAGTATTCACGATGGTGGTATCCAGCGACTGCATAAAAAAGCCGAATGCCACAATCCAAAGTTGCCAGCGGGTGCTGTCGGGAAGTTCTGTCATAACTCTGCTACCGGTTTGCTGTTTTTACGCGAAAAACGCAGACGCAGACGGTCGAAAAAGAGATAGACCACGGGCGTGGTGTACAGCGTCAGGAGTTGACTCACGACCAGCCCGCCGACAATGGTTATCCCCAAAGGTTGACGTAGTTCGGAGCCATCCCCGGCGGATAACACCAGCGGCAGCGCGCCAAACAACGCCGCCAGCGTGGTCATCATGATTGGGCGAAAGCGCAGCAGGCAGGCCTGGAAAATGGCTTCTTCTGGCTGCAGCTTGCCATTTCTCTGCGCTTCCAGCGCAAAATCGACCATCATGATGGCATTTTTCTTCACAATGCCAATTAATAGCATTATCCCTATCAGGGCGATTAGGCTGAACGGGGCATTGAACAGCTCCAGCGCCAGCAAAGCCCCGACGCCAGCTGAAGGTAGCGTGGAGAGAATGGTCAGGGGATGAACATAGCTTTCATACAGCATACCCAGAACGATGTAGACCGTGGCGATGGCGGCGATAATCAGGATCACCTGTGAGTTCATGGTGTCCTGAAATACCTGTGCCGTGCCGGCAAAGCTACCGCGAACCGTGGAGGGGACGCCGAGCTGGGTCATGGTTCTGTTGATAGCCTCTGTCGCCTCAGACAGTGAAGAACCTGTTGGCAGGTTAAACGACACGGTTGAGGCAGCGGACAAGCCCTGATGGTTTACCGACAGCGGGGCATTCGCCGGTTGCCATTTGGCAAAGTACGATAGCGGGATTGCCTTACCGTCATTGTTGATGACGAACATTTTATCCAGCGCGCTGATGTCCTGGGTGTAACGTCGATCGACCTCCATCACCACTTTGTACTGGTTCATCGGTTGATAAATAGTTGAAATTTGCCGTTGTCCAAACGCGTTGTTCAACAGGCTGTTAGCGGCTGCAACGTCGATCCCCAGACGAGACATGGTGTCGCGATCGTAGACCAGGTTCATTTCCGCGCCATTGTCCTGCTGATCTGAGTTGACATCCGCCAGTTGGGGCAGGGCGGCAAGCGCCTTACGGATCTTCGGTTCCCACTCGCGCAGTGCCGCCAGATCGTCGGAAAGCAATGTGTATTGATAGCTGGCATTGGCCTGGCGGCCGCCGACGCGAATATCCTGCACCGCCATCAGAAACAGATTCGCGCCAGGCTCTTTTGCAAGCGCGACGCGCAGGCGGTCGATCACCTGCTGAGCGGTTTCACCGCGCTCATCGCGTGGCTTGAGGGTGATAAACATCATCCCGCTGTTAACCCGGGAACCGCCGGTAAAACCGGTGACGTTATTCACCGCCGGGTCGTCGCGGATGATCTTCATAAAGTCCTGCAGTTTGCCGCGCATCGCCTGGAAAGAGATGCTTTGGTCGGCCTGAATCCCCCCCATCAACACACCCGTATCTTGCTCCGGGAAGAAAGTTTTGGGGATGGAAATATAAAGCCAGATATTCAGCGCAATGGTGCCAAGTAACACCACGCCCACCAGTCGCGTATGGCGCAGCACCCATTTAAGCGAAGTGCCGTAACTCTGTTGCAGTGCCACCAGCACACGACCAAAACCTCGTTTACGAGACTGTTCACGCGGGGCGCTGGATTTGAGCATCCAGCCACACATCATTGGCGTCAATGTCAGCGACACCAGCAGCGAGATACCGATAGCAACTGACAGCGTGACGGCAAATTCGCGCAGCAAGCGCCCAGGCAATCCGCCCATTAACAGCAGCGGGAGGAACACCGCTACCAGCGACAGGCTCATTGAGAGCACCGTGAATCCCACTTCGCGCGTACCTTGTAGCGCCGCCTGCAGTGGCTTCATTCCCGCTTCCAGGTGGCGGGCAATATTTTCCAGCACCACGATCGCGTCATCAACGACAAATCCCGTGGCAATGGTCAACGCCATTAATGACAGGTTGTTCAGGCTGAACCCGCACAGATACATGGCGGCAAAGGTACCGATCAGCGAGACCGGAACCGCTACCGCAGGGATCAGGGTCGCGCGCCCGGAGCGCAGGAAAACAAAGACCACCAGAATAACCAGCGCAACGGAGATAATCAGCGTCTGTTCGACTTCCTCCAGCGAGGCGCGAATGGTCGGTGAACGGTCCTGGGC
>NZ_JAHLRC010000218.1:0-3385 GCF_018919545.1 Citrobacter sp. S46_ASV_140 | reverse complement strand
AGCGATAGTATATTGACACTGGCCATATATTTGTTTTAGGTAGTGACACCAACGGTTCAGAATCAATATGATATAGCTTAATAACTGTTTTATACTGTTCTGCTAATTGTGTCAATAGTACAATATATTCTTGGTCTAAATAATCCGCAATAATATGAAAAGTAAAATTAATATTATTCTGTTTATTATTTTCAAGGATTGATGCAATAGAAATTGCCGCGCCAGTTTGGTAATTTTTATCGATTCCCCATGAGATATTAAAAGTGTCACGATCATCACATGGTGTAACACGTCTGTCTAACTCAATAATATCTTTGAAGTTAGTTAATCTTTTGAAGTCCAATTTAATTACCTTTAATTATTTCAGCTATATTTTCCAGCGGCTAAGATATGCATTGCTGTTGATTATTTTAACAATGTACTTAGCCAGCAGTTAACCTTTCAACTTGGTCAGATAATAATTAAAGTAGTTACACAGTCCCTGAACGTATAACCCTTGTTTAAATTTATGCTTTGCACAATATCTGAATTGATTGCTATTGGTCGGTTTGAGAAGCGCTACTGAATGCCAAGGCGAGGCCTCTTTCGCAACTAAAAAACTCTTCGATACCGGATAGTTGGACCACTCATGCCAGGGTTTTGTCGGTCCCACATAATGAATGAAGACAGTTTCATTATTCACAGGATTGACTACTTCATCTTTCAGTTCATAATTAATGCTAAAGCGTGTATTGTATTTACCATTGATAAAAGTTACTTTTCCGGCTAACAACACATTAAGGACATCTTGATCAAGATGAGTTATTCTTTCCACCCATTCTGGAACTCGCAACATTTCGATGGCTCGGGAAGAGATATTATTACTGTGCCATGCGTTGATGTTGATAAGTAAGAATCCAGCATTAAAGTATCCGGCGATTAATTCTGGAGTGGCCAGCGTTACAGAACGATTATGCCACCATTCGGAATCTCTTTCCGTTACAACGACAGCGATCTCATCTGCGGAAAACTTATAATCGACCAGTTCTCGTACACTACCCTGGCAAGCAATATCGGCATCCAGGTATAATAATTTATCTATTTTATTATAGAAATAATCTGCAATAACAAAACGGAAGTATGTTGCATAAGTCCAGTTTTTTGTACTAGGTAAGTCTTTTAATTTATTGCAATCAATTAGGTAAACTTTGATACAGGATTGATATTGTTTAGCAAGATCGGCGAATCTGGCTTTATCACTCTCATCGAAATAATCAGTAAATATATGAAATGTGAAATCGATTTTTTTATTCGACAATAATACAGAGGCTATTGATACACCGCAGCCAAATAAAAAATTCCTGTCAATACCATAACCGATATTAAAACAGTCTGCAGAAGCATTTTCCCGAAAATCGTACTCAAAAACAGAAAGGATAACTTCTTTATCGCTAAATTGAGACATTTGACTCTTACCAATTTTTGAGAAATAGACCATGTTCTCACATGATGCATTTCAAATAGTTCAGGATAAATTAATCATAGAGATTTACGGATTGTTCTTTCGCGTATTTTATTAGCTTTAACCTGAGCTTCCTTGAACAAATCAGCCTCCTGACTTAGGATGCTTTTCAACGGCAACTCGCAATAGATGCGTAGAAATCTATAAATATCACGCTGGGTTAATCCAATGTTCATGGAAGAAAAATAGAGACCGATCAAGTCCTTATCGCGCCAGCGTTGGGGAACAGTCGACCGAATCTGAGCACGGTGCAAATCAATCACTGAAATCTTGAGATCGTCCTCACGCCCTGAAAAAGGCAGATGTAATAAAAAGTGGCAAATATAGCAATCGCGATGATTGATACCTCCAGCATGCATCTTACGCACCATGGTGGCAACACGATCAATAATTATACGCTTCACTTTCACATCGGGAGAATTTGTGGCCCAATCAGCACAGTAATCTTCTAAGCTGATAGTTGGTGTGAGATCCTCAGTAATAATAAACGAGGTTTTAGTCAGTGGATTCAACCCTTTCTCACCAAATCCCACGCCTGTCATTGTATCCACACCTAACTGACTCAGGCGATGAATGGCATTCCATTCTCTATCAGCACCTAATACTGGCATGCGTAATGAAAGTAGGTTTTTAACAATCTCTTTCAGAGAAGTGCCTCTGTGCCATTTTAAAAAATAGCTTTTACCCGTTAGTTCAAATCGTAGAGTACGGCGAGTCTCCAGTTCTCTGAATACTTCACCTTGTAAATTTTTAACTTCTTCAAATGCATCTTTCCCGCGCCATAGTGTGGCTAACGGTTCTTTTAATTCAACCATCTAAACCACCCGTAATCATATCCGCAGCTTTCTCCGGTAGGCTGTATAAATCTTGCGTATCCGCATAGTGTCGTGCATTTGCCCTCCATTCCGAACACAATGAAGGCTCTACCAGCGCTTTACGTAAGGCTTCATTCAGCGTTTCTTGCCGGAATGGTTCTGTAATTGCCATACCACAATTAGCATCAACAATATAATGCGCGTAACCGCATACGGCTGTGGTCAACACCGGCAGCCCGGCAGTGATTGCTTCTAGTAAAACAATACCTGCCGCCTCCTGATAAGCTGGATGCATCAATATATCAGCCGCAGCCATTAATTCTGCAACATCATTACGGCCAGAGTAGAAATGGACATTACTGCGTACGCCAAGTTTTTCCGCCAGCGCCTCAAATTTTCTCGGTCTGTCTTGTCCAACAACATACAGTAGTGTATTAGTTCGAAGCGTTTCTGGTAACGAGGCCAGTGCACGTATTGAGCGATCCACACCTTTACGAGTGAAATCAGAGCCTACCTGCAATAATAGATTTTGTTGCTCTGTTATACCGTTTTTCTGGCGATAAACTTCACGGCTATTCGGAATCTGCTGGCTATACTTCCTGTCTGGATAAATCCCAGGAGGAAGAATATGAAATCGTTGAGCTTCTGTCTGATAGTGTTTTTGAAAATCAGCAATCTGCTTATCAGTTAGCATCAATAGTTGCGTCGGTTTATCCTGCTCAAACGTCGCGCGTTCAAACGCTGCATAGTGCCGATATCGTGAAGTTAACCGATAGAGGAAACCTTTTTCTTGTGCCACTTTCTCGGCATAGCAAACGTCAGCAGCATAGTAGAGATCCAGCCCTGGCATTTTATTAAAACCAACAACCCGATCGACAGGGTGCTGAAGTAAATGTGCCTGGACCCAGGAATAATACTCCGCATTGCGACCATGGTTTGTCCGGGACTTGACCGGTACAAGAACCAATTCAAAAACGTCAGGACACTCACCTTCCCAGGACTGCGTATAGACACGAACATGGTGACCACGTGCCGCTACAGTTTGCGCAATGCGCATAAAATCACGCTG
>NZ_JAHLRC010000217.1:0-3439 GCF_018919545.1 Citrobacter sp. S46_ASV_140 | reverse complement strand
CTACATGGATAACCGTTCTATTTCCGATTTACAGCAAACAAACGTTATTAAGGTCGCACCTGGCTTTGAAGACCGTCTCTATCTGGTGAATACCCACACCTTTACCGCACAGGGCGCAGAATTCCACTGGCATGGTGAAAAAGATAAAAATGCCGGTATCCTGGATGCTGGTCCGGCCGGTGGCGCATTACCCTTTGATATCGCACCCTTTACCTTTGTCGTTGATACGGAAGGCGAATATCGTTGGTGGCTGGATCAGGACACTTTCTATGACGGTCATGACATGGATATCAACAAGCGCGGTTACCTGATGGGCATACGGGAGACACCGCGCGGCACCTTCACCGCCGTACAGGGCCAGCACTGGTATGAGTTCGATATGATGGGCCAGATTCTGGCCGACCATAAGCTGCCGCGCGGATTCCTCGACGCATCGCATGAGTCCATCGAAACGGTGAACGGCACCGTACTGCTTCGCGTGGGTAAACGCGACTATCGCAAGGAAGATGGCATTCACGTACAAACTATTCGCGACCAGATTATTGAAGTCGACAAATCCGGTCGTGTTGTCGACGTGTGGGATCTGACAAAAATTCTCGATCCGATGCGTGATGCACTGCTGGGTGCGTTGGATGCGGGCGCGGTATGCGTCAACGTGGACCTCGCTCATGCCGGCCAGCAGGCAAAACTGGAGCCAGATACCCCCTACGGTGATGCCCTCGGCGTGGGTGCGGGTCGTAACTGGGCGCACGTTAACTCTATCGCCTTTGATGCCAAAGATGACGCCATCATTATCTCTTCCCGCCATCAGGGGGTTGTCAAAATCGGTCGCGATAAACAGGTTAAGTGGATCCTTGCACCGTCTAAAGGCTGGAATAAGGCGCTGGCAAGCAAGCTGTTAAAACCGGTTGATGATAAAGGCAACGCACTGAAATGTGATGAAAATGGCAAGTGCGAGAATACCGATTTCGATTTTACCTACACTCAACACACCGCATGGCTCTCCAGCAAAGGAACGCTTACCATTTTTGACAACGGCGATGGCCGCGGACTCGAACAACCAGCGTTACCAACGATGAAATACTCCCGTTTCGTCGAATATAAAATTGACGAGAAAAAAGGGACCGTCCAGCAAATTTGGGAGTACGGAAAAGAGCGCGGTTATGATTTTTATAGCCCTATCACCTCGGTTATCGAATATCAAAAAGATCGTGACACCATGTTTGGCTTTGGTGGTTCGATTAATTTATTTGACGTTGGACAGCCAACCATCGGCAAAATCAACGAAATTGACTACAAAACAAAAGAAGTCAAAGTCGAAATTAATGTCCTGTCCGATAAGCCAAATCAAACTCACTACCGTGCATTGCTGGTTCATCCACGCCAAATGTTTAAATAATTACATTAGATTAAGGATTAATTATGTCATCTAAATGGATCACTTCATTATTTAAAAGTGTGGTATTAACCGCCGCGCTGGCCTCACCGTTTGCAGCATCAGCGTTTACTGAAGGCACTGACTATATGGTTCTGGAAAAACCAATTCCCAATGCTGATAAGACGTTAATCAAAGTATTCAGTTACGCCTGCCCATTTTGCTACAAATATGATAAAGCCGTGACAGGGCCCGTGTCAGACAAAGTCTCCGATGTCGTTACTTTCACTCCGTTTCATCTGGAAACCAAAGGGGAATACGGTAAGCAGGCCAGTGAAATCTTTGCCGTAATGATTGCCAGGGACATGGCTGCAGGTATTTCATTGTTTGACGCCAAATCACAGTTTAAAAAAGCCAAGTTCGCTTATTACGCCGCCTACCACGATAAGAAAGAGCGCTGGTCAGAGGGTAAAGATCCCGCCTCATTCATCAAAACAGGGTTGGATGCAGCGGGCATGAGCCAGGCTGATTTTGACGCGGCATTGAAGGATCCAGCCGTCCAGCAAACGCTGGAGAAATGGAAAGCAGCATATGATGTCGCCAAAATTCAGGGCGTTCCGGCTTACGTCGTCAATGGTAAATACCTGATCTACACCAAAAATATCAAATCTATTGATTCCATGGCTGAGCTTGTCAGAGAGCTCGCGAAAAAATAAACAGGGACCCGGCTATGGCTTTCATAACAGGATCGTGGCGAGACTTACGCAATACACCGGTTGATACCCTGGTGAGATGGCAGGAACAGCGCTTTCTGTGGCTGTTGATGGCTTGCGCAATGGGTGGATTGATTATTCTGGCGCACTCGTTCTTCCAAATCTATCTCTACATGGCCCCCTGCGAGCAATGTGTCTATATTCGCTTTGCCATGCTGGTGATGGTTTTTGGCGGATTGATTGCGGCAATCAACCCCAAAAATGTTGTACTGAAGCTCATCGGTTGTATCGCGGCATTTTACGGCAGCATCATGGGCATTAAGTTCTCCATCAAACTTAACGGCATTCATTATGCTGTACATAACCCGGACCCGGATTCGCTGTTTGGCGTACAGGGATGTTCCACCGATCCGACATTCCCTTTTAATTTGCCTCTGGCCAACTGGGCACCGGAGTGGTTTAAACCCACAGGAGATTGCGGCTATGACGCTCCCATTGTTCCTGACGGCGTGGCGCTCAGCAGTACACAAAAGTGGTTTGTCGATCTGTACCAGCAGTCAGAAGGCTGGTATCTGATCCCGCCTTGGCATTTTATGAACATGGCGCAGGCCTGTTTGTTGGCCTTTAGTTTGTGCTTACTGTTGCTCGTCATTATGAGCGGCGCATGGGCATTAAAGCGGGTGAGAACCAAATAATCGGAGCAAGAAACAAAAAAACCGAAGCCTGGAAGATGGCTTCGGTTTTTTATGCTTACCGCGACTAACGTGGTAATTTGCGATTAGCTGGCTTTGCGCTCATGCGCCTGACGGTAAGCCACCAGGTCTTCGATAGTAACTACCGCCATATTATGCTTGCCGGCAAATTCGATACATTCTGGCGCACGCGCCATGGTGCCATCGTCATTAGTCAGTTCGCACAGCACGCCTGCCGGTTTAAACCCTGCCAGCGTCATCAGGTCGATGGTTGCTTCAGTGTGACCACCGCGGGTCAACACGCCACCTGCCTGAGCACGCAGCGGGAAAACGTGCCCCGGACGGTTAAGATCGGAAGGTTTAGCGCCATCCTGAATTGCCGCACGCACCGTAGTAACACGGTCCGCAGCGGAAACGCCGGTGGTCACGCCTTCTGCGGCTTCAATGGTCACGGTAAAACCGGTACCGTAAGCGCTGGTGTTATTTTCCACCATCATTGGCAGATCGAGCTGTTTGCGTCGGTCTTCAGTGATGCACAGGCATACAATACCGCTGCCGTGACGAATGGTCAGAGCCATCTGTTCAACGGTCATGGTTTCTGCCGGGAAAATCATATCGCCTTCGTTTTCACGATCTTCGTCGTCAAGCACCATCACACC
>NZ_JAHLRC010000216.1:0-3446 GCF_018919545.1 Citrobacter sp. S46_ASV_140 | reverse complement strand
CTTTAAGCCCGGTATCTCCGGGCATTTTTATTTTTGCGCTTATGAAAAAACATCTTAATTTACGCAGTATGGCGGCCCAGGCCGTCGAACAGGTTGTCGAAAAGGGACAATCATTAAGCAACGTGCTGCCCGCCATGCAGCAAAAAGTTGCCGATAAAGACAAAGCACTGTTGCAGGAGCTTTGCTTCGGTGTGTTGCGCACACTCTCCCAACTGGAGTGGATGATCCAGCAGTTGATGGAACGTCCAATGACGGGCAAACAGCGCACCGTTCACTATCTGATCATGGTGGGCTTCTACCAACTGCTGCATACTCGTATTCCACCGCATGCTGCTTTGGCAGAGACCGTAGAAGGCGCAGTCGTTATTAAGCGTCCGCAGCTTAAAGGGCTGATCAACGGCGTGCTGCGCCAGTTTCAGCGCCGTCAAGAAGAGCTACTGGCTGAATTCTCTCAAAGCGATTTACGTTTCTTACACCCCTCCTGGCTGGTGAAACGTATTAAGGCCGCTTATCCGCAGCAGTGGGAAGCCATTCTTGAAGCCAATAACCAGCGACCGCCGATGTGGTTACGTGTCAATCGTAACCATCATACGCGCGATGCCTGGCTGGACCTGCTGACCGAAGCGGGATTAACCGGTATCCCGCATCCAGATTACCCGGATGCAGTGCGTCTGGAAACGCCAGCTCCTGTGCACGCCCTCCCAGGTTTTGATGAAGGCTGGGTAACCGTCCAGGATGCTTCCGCTCAAGGATGCATAAACTATCTGTTGCCGGAGGACGGTGAACAGATCCTCGACCTATGCTGTGCGCCGGGGGGCAAAACCACTCACATTCTGGAAGTTGCTCCGCACGCTAACGTAATGGCTGTCGATGTTGATGAAAAACGCTTATCGCGCGTTTTCGACAATCTAAAACGTCTGGGTATGAAGGCAACCGTAAAACAGGGTGATGGCCGCTATCCACAGCAGTGGTGCGGTGAACAACAGTTTGACCGTATTTTGCTGGACGCTCCGTGTTCTGCCACCGGAGTGATCCGTCGCCATCCGGATATCAAATGGCTACGTCGCGACCGGGATATTGCTGAACTTGCCCAGTTGCAGGCTGAAATCCTGAATGCAACCTGGCCACATCTTAAACCTGGCGGCACGCTGGTTTATGCAACCTGCTCTATCCTGCCAGAAGAAAACCAACAGCAAATTGCCGCCTTCCTTGCGCGCACGCCAGATGCGGTATTAAGCGTCACTGGTACGCCGGAAAAACCTGGACGTCAGAATTTACCGAGTGCGGAAGATGGTGATGGTTTCTTTTACGCTAAGCTAATCAAAAAGTGATGAGATAACGGGTCGCGACTGATGAAAATTATCATTCTGGGCGCAGGGCAAGTTGGCGGTACGCTGGCTGAAAACCTGGTCGGAGAGAACAACGATATCACGGTAGTCGATACCAATGGTGAGCGCCTGCGTAGCCTGCAGGACAAGTTTGATCTCCGTGTCGTGCAAGGGCATGGTTCGCATCCCCGCGTTCTACGAGAAGCCGGTGCCGACGATGCTGATATGCTGGTTGCCGTAACCAGCTCAGATGAAACAAATATGGTTGCCTGTCAGGTAGCTTATTCACTGTTTAACACGCCTAATCGCATCGCTCGTATTCGTTCACCGGATTACGTTCGTGATGCGGACAAGCTATTTCAATCTGATGCGGTGCCTATCGATCACCTGATTGCGCCTGAGCAACTGGTTATCGATAGCATTTATCGCCTGATTGAATATCCGGGCGCATTGCAGGTAGTGAATTTTGCCGAAGGAAAAGTCAGCCTGGCCGTGGTGAAAGCCTATTACGGTGGGCCGCTGATTGGTAATGCGCTGTCGACAATGCGTGAGCATATGCCGCACATCGATACCCGCGTTGCGGCGATTTTCCGTCATGACCGACCGATCCGTCCGCAAGGTTCTACCATTGTTGAAGCGGGTGATGAAGTTTTCTTCATCGCGGCCTCGCAGCATATTCGCGCCGTAATGAGCGAATTACAGCGTCTGGAAAAGCCTTACAAACGCATTATGTTAGTGGGCGGCGGTAATATTGGCGCCGGGCTGGCACGGCGGCTGGAAAAAGATTACAGCGTCAAACTGATTGAACGTAATCAACAGCGCGCATCCGAGCTTGCAGAGAAACTGCAAAATACGATCGTCTTTTTTGGTGATGCCTCGGATCAAGAGCTGCTGGCGGAAGAACATATCGATCAGGTTGATCTGTTCATTGCGGTAACCAACGATGATGAAGCGAATATCATGTCGGCGATGCTTGCCAAACGGATGGGCGCCAAGAAAGTGATGGTGTTGATCCAACGCAGAGCATACGTCGATCTGGTGCAAGGCAGCGTGATCGATATTGCGATTTCACCGCAGCAGGCAACCATCTCTGCGCTGCTCAGTCATGTGCGTAAAGCGGATATTGTTGGTGTATCTTCACTGCGCCGTGGCGTCGCGGAAGCTATTGAAGCCGTTGCACACGGTGATGAAACGACGTCACGGGTTGTGGGTCGCTCAATTGATGAAATTAAACTTCCACCAGGAACCATTATTGGCGCCGTTGTGCGTGGTAACGATGTGATGATTGCCAATGATAACCTGCGTATTGAACAGGGCGATCACGTAATTATGTTCCTGACAGATAAAAAGTTTATTACCGACGTCGAGCGACTATTCCAGCCAAGTCCGTTCTTCCTGTAATAATTTGGGCGCTGAAACTGCGCCTAAATTATTTCCCTTTATTTTTCATGGTTTAATAAATTTTTATTTAGGCAATACATAAATGGAAATTGCCTAAACATTTGTTAAACTTATAAACGTCAGCTGCATAGGGAGAATAAGATGAGCATTATTAAAGAATTTCGCGAATTCGCGATGCGCGGGAATGTTGTCGATTTGGCAGTGGGTGTCATTATTGGTGCGGCATTTGGGAAGATAGTTTCATCACTGGTTGCCGATATCATCATGCCGCCGCTGGGGTTGTTAATTGGTGGAATTGATTTTAAACAGTTTGCTTTAACACTACGTGATGCACAGGGAGATATCCCTGCAGTCGTTATGCATTACGGTGTATTTATTCAGAATATCTTTGATTTCGTTATTGTTGCGTTTGCTATCTTTATGGCAATCAAGCTGATCAACAAACTGAACCGTAAAAAAGCGGAAGAGCCAGCAGCACCGCCGGCGCCATCGAAAGAAGAAGTATTGCTGAGTGAAATTCGTGACCTGCTGAAAGAACAGAATAACCGCTCTTAAGCACTCACTGAAACAAGAAGGCCAGTGGTAAAAAAGTGAATGACTTTCTTGCCACTGGCCTCCCAGTTACCCCGATTACCATGTTTACCTTTACGTAGATAACTTCCTTTCCCTTTCTTATTTTTCTCAATGCGCTGCCTGAACAGTGGGTCATGTAGAAGC
>NZ_JAHLRC010000215.1:0-3451 GCF_018919545.1 Citrobacter sp. S46_ASV_140 | reverse complement strand
TAAAGCCGACTATCGTGTCTGGCTTTTCCATCGACCGACAAATTGTCGTGCCGCGGTACCGCCGCCCTTCGTAGAAGTGAACCTCTTTGTTCCCCTCGTTGATTTTGACGTTCAGGCCCCAATCGAAGGCCACCTCTTCAATCGTTGGGTAAAAGATGTCACGTATCTGCGGGTAAGTCGGCGCGAAGTAACCCTGGTTAATCTTCGGATGCTCCCACATCCCTTTGCAGATGCCGCCGCAACCCACCCATGTCTTACCGGAACCGAACCCGGCAACGTAGGCTTTGAACTTGTGCTTCATCGCGAGGAAGCGCGCCTGCGGGATGTTAAGTGTCGGGCTGATCCCCATCGTCCGCCCTCGCATCTACTACGTTGATATTGATTTGAACAGGTGTAGGTTCATCATCCTCGCCATCGCCGGCCAATTCTTTACGGAGTTTTTCCACTTCCAGTTGTCGGCGCTCGATTTCAATCTGTTGAAGTCGCTGCGCAAATTCACTATCTGCCAGGCCGAGGCGCTTCATGACGGCTTCAAACATCCGTTCGCGGCTTATCGCGGTAATTTCAACGCCGTGCTTGCCAAGCTTAACGCCGGAATATGCCAGCGCTGCCGTAGCTGACAACTTGCGTGTATCGGCAAAAAACGGCTGACCTACTCCATCTCCATTGCAACGGGGACATTCAGGGTTTGGTTCCTGCGTATGGTCATATCCATATCCGCCCACGTCCTCAGGCTCGCGACGTTTGCGTTCAACCGCTTCGAGTCGCTCCTCTTCATACTCAACAGCATCACGCCATTGATAGTGATGACTGAAGCCCCAGCAATAGCGGCAGGCACCGCGGCGATACTGTGATAACTGGTTTGCATCGAAAGTGGCGAGTTGCCACATCTGAGTAAGCACCTCGTCAGCGCTGCCAAGCGTACGCATTAACGACTCTTTCTGCTGCTGCGCAATTGCGTTCGCAACGTTAGGATTCATTATGAGCTGACGACCATAGTTTGGATCACTATAGCCAGCTCGCTCAGCTGCTGCCGTGGCGTTCTGGTCATTCAGATATTCAGCAATGAAGCGCTTTACCTTCGGGCTGAGTTTGCTGTTAACCAGTTCCTCTGCACTTTTTTCTTTCTGCGCAGTGCGCAATTTCTTCTGCGCAGGTTTTTGCGCAGTCTGCGCAGTTGGCTTTTTAATGTAGCGCCGCGCAGATGTATAATTCAGTCCCTGCGCTTCACACCAATCCTTCGGTGATACGCCGGTTGCGGCATGATCGGACAGGAACCGTCGCTGAAGCTCGCCCCAGTCCGGTTTTGCCATGAGTTAATCCTGTTTGATGTGCGTTTGCAATGTGCATAAAAAAGCCCCGCATTAGCGAGGCCTTATGAATAATACAAATCATTTCAGATTTATTGCTTATAAACCCCTTCAGCTACTTCAAACTGTTCAGTAATGACTGGAATAAACTCTCTATGCGTTTTTTCTAGGTAAGATGTTGCAGAATCTCGGCTTGCTTCATAATTTAGTTGTTTGCTAAAAAAGCTCAGTTTGGCACGTGCTGCATTCAAAACTTCAGCCCATGTCATAACCCAAACTTCAACATTGTACTCTGCATCATCCATAGTCTTGCCTTTCGGCCATCCACGCGTTCGCGCTTTTCTTTTAGCAAATTCATCCATTGAGTTTGAAACTGCTATGAAAGTCCATTTTGAGTTCGCATGATCAAACCGCTCATCCGAACATACAGACATAGCATATTTTTCAATCTGACCCACAACATCATAATCAATTTTTTGTGACGGCCTTTTCAATTCAACAACCAAATATTCTGTATATCCTTCATAAGGTTGACGACATTTGGAAAACATCAAATCGACTCTACCTTGTTTCCCACCCGGTAACAAGACAGGTTCTTCAGATTCAATATCTTCTCTCCGACCTAAATGTCTGAGGTGTTTTTTTAAGACGGTTTCCAATCTGTCTTCTGATCCTGCTAAAAAGAAATCATCTCTAAAAACCCAAGCCTCACGTTCAAGTATCTTATGCAACTGGTCTCTTTCAAGAAGATTTTTCTTTGTGTCTTTGTCATGAACAAGATTATCTAAACCATTTAAAAAGTTTATTCGATCTGAAACAATTTTAGAGGCACTTATTATTGATGACAATGTAGTCCTCTCTAGCAACTCAGCTAATTCATCTTGCTCTACAGGTTTTAGCCCCAAGACTTCAGAAAGAATCTTCTGAACAGAATCAGGATTTTGCCTTATAGCTTGAGCAAGCAACATAAAAGTGAATTTTTTTGTTTTCTTATCTGAAGTTTCAAAACTTTTCAAATAACTTTGAACATTTACAGCTAAAATATCAAAAACTTTCTGTTCAATTATTTTAGTAGGCTCAAGCGCAACTCCATCTGAGTAAGGATAAATATCCTGCTCCTTCCAAGAGTCCACAATCAATGATTTTTTGATAAAGGCTTTATCTACAAAATGTGTTCTTGCCTGATGAATGATTGCGTCTTTTATACTTTTAACTTCAGGGACGAGATCACCAAGCCCTATTGAGTTATTCTCATATAATTTTTTAAAATAATCACATTTTGCATAAAGAGTAAAATCATAACCTGGCGCACGAATTAACTGACCAAGTTTTTCCTTATGGTATGAAAATCCCAAAGAGTCGCAATAATGTAATTCTCTATTAACTTTTCTTTTCCACTCAATGATAGATAAAGAAGCATTAACAATTTCTCCATTTGGGAGAGTAACATCTCCTATCGAATAATCCCTTTTATCTAACCACGCTTCTTCAGGTGATATAGCTTCGCCTGAGAATATCAAACGTCTTGATGGAAACTCTGTTAAAAACAAAGCAAACTCCATTATAATATCAGACAATGAATCATCTGACAGAAGACTATTTGCTACTTGAGTCACATTGTATATTTCAACTACAGTGCCAGTATTACCATCAGAGACCTTAATGGGCTCACTTATTGTGAAATCGCTAATCCTATTCGCATCAGTTGATATAGTATATTGATATAAAACACCTTTATTTTCAAAAGTTGTTACCCAAACTACTTTTTCACCTAGCGATAGAGACTTAAAACGACCTCGACCATATTGACCATGTAGCGAGTGATCACCTTCCGCCTTTGCTTTTTTCTTCCAAGACTCGCCTAAATTTCCAAAATAATCAGCTACTTTATCAAAGTCGATTCCAGAGCCAGAATCTTTAATGAAAATAGAATCAATACCATCGAAAAATGGGTTTTTATTGATGACTACCTCTACTGATTTTGATTTAGCATCAAAACCATTCCATATCAGTTCGCTTAAAGCTGACACTGGCTTAGCGCAGGCCAAATCTGCTAAGTGATCTGCTCCAGCCTTTACAGTAATCTTAGACATATGTAATCCCTGACTTATGTGTTCGAATCATGTTGCCATACAGACTAC
>NZ_JAHLRC010000214.1:0-3485 GCF_018919545.1 Citrobacter sp. S46_ASV_140 | reverse complement strand
GGTCTGGAAGTGGGTGTTTTTCAGGCCCAGCGCATTCACATAGCTGTTCATCAGGCCGACGAAAGCATCCTGGCTACCGGCTGCGAAGTCTGCCATCGCCACGCACGCGTCGTTTCCGGATTGCAGGTTAATACCACGGATCAGCTGAGAAACAGGAACCTGCATGCCTGGCTTGAGGAACATCAGCGATGAACCTTTGAAGACCGGGTTGCCCGTAGCCCATGCGTCATTGCCGACGGTGACCAGATCGGTTTCTTTGAATTTCCCGGCTTTCATCGCCTGGCCGATGACGTAGCTGGTCATCATTTTGGTCAGGCTGGCGGGGTCGCGGCGAGTGTCTGCGTTCTGTTCTGCCAGAACTTTACCTGAATTGTAATCAATCAGGATATACGACTCCGCATCGATCTGCGGAACACCCGGGATCATGGTTTTAATATTCAGGTCATCGGCATGAGCAGCAGAGAGAGAGGCTGCGCAGAGAGCCGCGGTGAGCGCCATACGCTGCACGAAACGAGCGGAAAAAGTGGTCTTCATGGTCTGAACTACGACGTCCGTGATGAAATTAAAAAAGTGCCCTACTATAGCAAATGCATAACTGGCAGGCATCTGACTTTCCGCGTGACTTTGTTAATGTCATTTACAGAAACTGACAGTTCAGATACCTGATTTACGTTATTACACGCCGGTGATGAAGGACTGTAATTGCGCCTCGGATTGAAGACGCTGCTGCAATGTGGAGGCTTCAGCTTTGCTGGCAAACGGCCCCATCTGGATCCGCCAGACTGCGCCGTTTTGTACCACCCGGCCAGGAACGCCAAACTGCTGGCTTAAACGCTTTTGATACTGCTGCGCGCGCGACTGCTCGCTGACTGCGCCAACCTGAACCACATAGCGTCCGTTGGCGGTTGCCGCAGGCGCAGGAGCTGTGACGGCTGCTGGGGTTGCTGCCGGCGCGGTTGACGTGACCGGTGCGGTGGTTGTCGATTGCGGCACCGGAGTCGGCTCGCTGCTTTCCAGCACGCCTGATGCGAGCGTGGTTGGCGCACCGAGGAATCCACTGCTGTTTACTGGCGCACCGGTTGGATCATCGCTTTTCAGCGTGGAATTGCTGATCGGACGAATATCGCCTTGCGGCTGACCTGCATCCGATGGCGAAGGCATGCTTCCCATATTGCCGCCACCGCTTAAATCAGGACGCGCAGGCAAGGCATAAGTTTGTTTCGCGACAGTGGTACAAGCCATACCCGGTCCGGACAATGAACCATCCTGGGCGACGATGATTGGGTCGATACGCACTTTAGTGTTGTTGGAGGTGTTCAGACGATCGGCTGCGGCGCGCGAAAGTGAAATCACGCGATCGTTGCCATAAGGCCCGCGATCGTTAATGCGCACGACGATCATCCTGCCGTTCGCCAGATTGGTAATTCTGGCATAGCTGGGGACTGGCAGCGTCGGATGCGCAGCGGTCAGCTGCATCGGATCGAACGCTTCGCCAGACGCGGTTAAGTTGCTTCCTGGTTCCGCATCATAGATAGCGGCAAGTCCGGCCTGGCTAAAGCGGGAGGGATCCTGCACGATTTTGTAGCTTTTACCATCACGCTGGTAGTCCTGATTCGCCGTTGGGTTCAGGGGTTCAAAGCGCGGATCGGCCCCGCTGATTTCAACAATCGGACCATTACACACCGCAGGCTGCGGTGCGACAGCAACCTGTTGCTGACCATCATCACTCGAACACGCCGCGAGCATTCCTGCTGCGATGCAGATACCAAGCCACTGCTTACGCATTGCGTACCCCTTACACGCTTTTCGACAACATTTTTCTATGGGTGTGGATCGACATAACAATCCCGAACCCGGCCATCAGCACGATAAGTGCCGAGCCTCCGTAACTGACCAGTGGGAGTGGAACCCCAACCACGGGTAGAATACCGCTCACCATACCAATATTTACGAAGACATAAACGAATAATATCAACATTAAGCCACCCGCCATGACGCGACCAAAGGTGGTTTGCGCGCGGGCAGCGATCCATAATCCGCGCATAATCAGCAAAATGTAGAGCGTCAACAGAATCAAGATCCCCACCAGACCCAGCTCTTCCGCTAAGACAGCAAAGATAAAGTCGGTGTGGCGTTCGGGTAAAAACTCAAGCTGCGATTGTGTACCATGCAGCCAGCCTTTGCCGCGTAACCCGCCGGAGCCAATAGCAATTTTAGACTGAATTATGTGATAACCCGCGCCCAGCGGATCGGTTTCCGGGTCGAGCAGCATCATGACGCGCTGACGCTGGTAATCATGCATCAGGAAGAACCACAGTATCGGGATAAACGCCGCGACCAGAACCACCGCAACGCCGATTAAGCGCCAGCTCAAACCAGAAAGGAACAAGACAAACAGACCGGAAAGAGCGACCAGAATTGAAGTGCCGAGGTCAGGTTGGGCGGCGACCAGCAGCGTGGGCATAAAAATCAGCACCAGCGCAATGGCGGTATTTTTTAGCGATGGTGGGCAAACGTCACGGTTAATAAAGCGCGCAACCATCAGCGGCACGGCGATTTTGGCAATTTCAGAAGGCTGAAAACGCACGATACCCAAATCCAGCCAGCGCTGCGCACCTTTGGAAATGGCGCCGAAGGCGTCTACCGCCACCAACAGAATGATGCAAAAGATATAGAGATAGGGCGCCCAGCCCTCATACACCCGGGGGGGAATTTGCGCCATCACTACCATGATGACCAGGCCCATTGCGATCTGGCCGACTTTGCGCTCCATCATGCCAATATCCTGGCCGCTGGCGCTCCAGATGACCAGTGAGCTGTAAACCAGCAAAGCCAGCAAAATAAGCAACATTGTGGGATCGATGTGGATTTTGTCCCAGAATGTTTTTTTGTTCGGATTATCCGTCACGATTATTGGTCCTCCGCTGCTGCAACCGCTGGGTTTTCCGCAGGCAGATTGGTGTTGTTGTCGCCCAACATAATATGGTCAAGAATCTGGCGCATAATGGTACCCACCGCCGGACCCGCACCGCCGTTTTCAAGGATCATGGCGACAGCGACCTGGGGTTTATCATAGGGGGCGAAGGCCGTCATCAGCTTGTGGTCACGTAAACGCTCGGCGATCTTATGTGCGTTATAGGTTTCATTAGCTTTCAGGCCAAAGACCTGCGCGGTACCGGATTTCGCCGCAATTTTGTAAGGCGCGCCAGCAAAATACTTATGCGCAGTTCCGTTAGGGCGGTTCGCAACACCGTACATACCGTCTTTCGCGATTTCCCAGTAACCAGAATGAATATCGCCAACGGGCGGTTCGTGCGGCTGTACCCACGGCACCTGCTTGCCGTTTTCTGCCGTGCTCATCAACAGATGCGGGACTTTTATCAAACCGTCGTTGATAAGGATCATCAGCGCTTTACTCATCTGGATTGGGGTTGCTGTCCAGTAACCCTGGCCGATGCCGACGGGAATGGTATCACCCTGATACC
>NZ_JAHLRC010000213.1:0-3549 GCF_018919545.1 Citrobacter sp. S46_ASV_140 | reverse complement strand
GACCGGTCTGACGGCTGAAGGTCTGTATGTACTGGAAAATGCGCGCCATGCCGGCGTTGAGCTGGCTGGTATTAACGTGATGACCATGGACTACGGTAACGCCGTCTGCCAGTCAGACGGCACCGAAGGGCAGAACATTCACGGTAAATGCGCCACATCCGCTATCGACAACATGTTCACCCAGTTGAAGAAAATCTGGCCAGAGAAATCTGACAAAGAGATCAACGCCATGATGGGCACCACCCCGATGATCGGTTACAACGATGTACAGGGCGAAGTGTTCTATCTGTCCGATGCGAAACTGGTAATGGAAGATGCGAAAAAACGCAACCTCGGCATGATTGGCGCGTGGTCAATGGCACGCGATCAGCCGGGCGTGGCGAAGCAGGTCAGCCCGGAGCACAGCGGCATGACCGCACAGCAGGCACCGATGTACGCATACAGCCAGGTATTTGCGCCGTTTACTCACGCAGATGAAAAAGAGGTCGTCACCGGTGTTTATAAATCACGGAAAAACAACCTCTGCCTGGATGTCAAAAACGGTCAAATCCGGAATGGCGATCGTTTGTTCACCTATGCCTGCTCCGGCTCCAACAACCAGACCTTTAAATTTGATGCCCGTGAACATCTGGTAATTGGCAATAGCCAGAGCTGCCTGGATATTCAAAACGGTTATAATGTTGAAGGCAGAAATATTATTTCTTACACCTGCCACACCCCGACTGATACCAACAAAAATCAGACATGGACCTGGCAAAACAACAAGTTCGTCTCACAGAAGGAAGGCACGCAACGTTGTATGACGGTGGGTAACGACGGTTATGTCACCTTAAGTACCTGCACCGACAATAACGTCGCCCAGGAATTTGAGATTTATCGTCCGTAAACTGCTATCCAGGATAGAAACATGACAAGGCCATCCCTCGGGATGGCCTCTTTTATTACCGACGTTAAATCAGACGCGCCTTCGCGTAGTCGATCGCCTGCGCCACCTGCTGTGGCGACACGCCGCCTTTCGCCGCACGTTTATCCAGGCACGATTGCAACGAGAGGATCGGATAAACGTCCTCGCCAATAACCTGACTGAACTTTTGTAAGTCAGCAAGCGACAGCGCTTCCAGCGGTTTGCCCTGACGAATCGCCTCGACCACCGTCTCACCCACAATATGGTGTGCTTCGCGGAACGGGACGCCTTTTGCTACCAGATAATCCGCCAACTCGGTGGCGTTAGCATAACCCTGCTGCGCCGCTTCCTGACAACGCGGACGTTTCACCTGAATGCCATCCAGCACCAGCGCAGCCATATGCAGACAGTCCAGCCAGGTGTCGAGCGCATCGAACAGCCCTTCTTTGTCTTCCTGCATATCTTTGTTGTATGCCAACGGGAGACCTTTTAAGGTCATCATCATGCCGGTCAGCGCACCCTGCACGCGACCGCATTTGCCACGGATCAGCTCCAGCGCATCCGGGTTTTTCTTCTGCGGCATCAGAGATGAACCCGAAGTTACACGATCGGACAGCTCGACAAAGCCCGCTTCGCCGGTATTAAAGAAAATCAGGTCTTCAGCAAAACGCGACAGGTGCACCATGCCGATAGAAGCGTTGGAGAGTAACTCCAGCACGTGGTCACGGTCAGAAACACTGTCCAGACTGTTACGCGTCGCCGAGGAAAAGCCCAGCCAACCGGCCAGCTGCTCGCGATCGATTTCATACGCCGTACCCGCCAGCGCGCCGCAGCCCAGTGGACTGACGTCCAGGCGCTTGAGCGAATCCTGCAGACGGCTCTCGTCACGCGCCAACATTTCGACATAGGCCAGACACCAATGAGCAAACGTCACCGGCTGCGCACGTTGCAGGTGGGTGTAACCCGGCATGACGGCGTCCTGGTTATTCTCTGCCGTCACCACCAGCGCACTTTGCAGCTGACGGTTGGCCGACAGTAATTCAATAACCGTGTCTTTACACCACAGTTTAAGATCGGTCGCGACCTGGTCATTACGGCTACGTCCGGTATGCAGTTTTTTACCAAGCTGGCCGACTTTATCAATCAGCTTACCTTCCACCCAGCTATGAATATCTTCAGCATCGCTTTGCAGGATCTGCTGCGGATTAACGCGAACCTCTTCCAACAGAGTGTTCAGCGCCTCTTCCAATTGCAGTTGTTCATCGGCAGTCAGTACGCCGACCGTTACCAGCGCTTTAGACCAGGCCACAGAGCCGACAATATCCTGTTCTGCCAGGCGGTAGTCAAAACGCAACGAGTCGTTGAACTGTTTGAACCGCTGATCTGCTGCCTGTGTAAAACGCCCACCCCAAAGTGCCATAACTTGCTTCCTTAATATCTTGAATTTCAACGCCGGATGGCGCTTAGCTTATCCGGCGTACAGGTTCGGTTCACGTAGGCCCGATAAGGCATAACCGCCATCGGGTACAAAATAGTTTACGCTAAAATCCGCGTGCCAATTGGCATGCCGTTAAACAGCGCCGGCAGTTGCTCAGCATGACGCCAGGAGGCAATATCCACAGGGCGACCCAGCGTGCGCGCGGCATCCAGCGCCGCATTGACCTTCACGATCATGCCGTCAGTAATAATACCTTGTTCAATCAGTTGTTCCGCTTTAGCGGCGGTCATTTCGGCAATACGCTGGCCTTTACCATCCAGAATACCGCTTACGTCAGAGAGCAGGATCAGATCCGCACCCAGCGTTGCCGCCAGCGCCGTTGCCGCCTGATCGGCATTAACGTTCATCAGCAGTCCGTCTTCAGTAACGCCAATGGAGCTAACTACCGGCAGAAAACCGCCTTCCAGCAGTGTGTTAATCAGCTTAGGCGAACCCGGCTGCGCCAGTCCAACATGACCCAGCGCTTTATCGAGCGGCGTCACTTTTACGCTATCGCCATCACCAAGATACAGACCCACGGATGCGATGTGATGCTTTTTCGCCCAGGCCAGTAAGGTTTTATTCGCTGTTCCCGCCAGGGCGCCGGTAATAATGTCAATTTGATCGGCTGGCGTGACGCGCAGACCATTTTTCTTTTTCACCGGCAGGTTCAGCTGCTTCATCAGATCGTCAACCACGCAGCCGCCACCGTGCACAATGACCAGCGGTCGCTGATGCGACTCACGATAATTCACCAGTGCGGTAAACAGACGCTCCAGCGCCTCTTCGCTATCCAGTAAAACGCCGCCCAGCTTGATAATTAATGGATTCATCGTTGCACCCTTAAATAAGAGACTGCGTTTCAGCAAAGCCAAAACGAATATTTGCGCACTGCATCGCCTGTGCCGCCGCGCCTTTCAATAAGTTGTCTTCAGTTGCCACCACGATCAGGTGCTCACCCTGTACGGCAAACCCGATATCACAGAACGGTAAGCCAACCACGTTCTTCAGCGCCGGAACGCCTTTGTCATACAGACGCACCAGTGGCTTATCGCCATACGCCTGTTGCAACGTTTGAGCCACTTGCGCATGGGTTACGCCCGCTTGCAAACGGCAGGTGATGGTTTCCAGAATTCCGCGCGGGAAGTTGCCCAGATGCGGGGTGAAG